>JAUXEW010000223.1 GCA_030620375.1 Desulfobacteraceae bacterium
CCACCCCCGGAAACGTGGAAGATTTCGTTAATTATGTATCCTACATGGTGAAAATCCAGGAATTGATCGACCCGAACCATGTGACCGAATATACGTTTAAAATGTTTGAAAAGATTGCCCGATGACAGCAAACAGTCGGGGCTTTTTATAAAATATGAAATTTCTCAACATTTCATGAGAGTTTTCGACGAATCATTAATCCAGGAAACGCCAAAAAAACAGGATTTTACTGGATCCCGGCTCGCGTATGCTTTGCGGGACTTGGCCGGGATGGCGAATTGTGACACAGCCTCGAAAGCGGGAATGTAGACAAATCCATCCCATCGCTCGTCTTACTGATGAGGACGCTTTTAATATTCTCTATAATGGCATAAAAATATAAACGATACAGTGAGGCCTCATATGTTGGACATTTTAGCGCTTCAGACCACTTCGACAAATCCAACTTTAATTACCATTTTTTATACGGTTATGCTTTCCTTTATCCTTTCGACGCTGATAGCCGTGACATACGAAAGGACTTTCAGGGGATTGTCTTATTCAAGGAATTTTGTACAGGCCCTGATTTTAAGTGCCATTGTTGCAGCCACCGTCATGCAGGCCATCGGCGACAGTCTGGCAAGCGGTCTGGGGATGCTGGGGGCATTGGCCATCATAAGGTTTAGAACCACTTTCAAAGATGCCAGGGACATCGTCTTTATGTTTGCTGCGCTTGCCGCCGGCCTGTCGTGCGGGGTCAATGGATATGCTATTGCAGTTGTCGGGACACTGGGTTTCTGCATTATTGCCTTTATTTTATATGTTTCGCCATTTGGCCAGGAAAACTTTTTTGACGGTATGCTTCGGTTTAACATTGAAAATGATTCAGCCGGCAGATTGGCGTTGGAAGCGGTTTTGCCCCGTTATTGTAAAACATTTGCCTTGATTACACTTCGTGATATGGCCCAGGGTAAACGGTTGGATTATGCCTATCATGTTAAGTTGAAAAAGGGGAAGGGCAAAGCGGATTTTATTGAAGACCTTAAAAAAATTGAATCCATAAAAGGGGTTAGCCTGCTATTGCAGGAAACAACGGTTGATTTATAGGTGTCCCCGGACGAACCGGAACCAGAAAGAAATTTTCAGATATGATGAACCAAGGATTAATCGCTAAACCCAATTGTTTGGAAGCGTGCGTGGCAAAGAAAGGGCATGCCGGATGAAGGGGAAAATCATACTTTACCTTGTCTGGGCCATTGTTTTGACGATTATTTTGGTGGCTTACCGGGGTGGTGATAAAAAAGAATACACAGCCTTTTACGGCATTGCTGAAACCGGTGAGATTGCAGTTAATTCTGAAAATGCGGTTGATATTAAAAAAATCCATGTAGTTCCGGGTCAGGAAATTGATAAGGGGATGCTTATCGTTGAACTCGACCGCCCTGAACTGAATATAAAAATCAATGAAATCTCCCACAAGCTGGAAGAACTTAAAGTTAACAAAGCGACTGAAGAGGGTGCCATAAAATCACAGATCAATCAACTCAAAGCTCAACTCGCTTCAACAACCAGTGATATCAATTATAAGATCAAACAGATTAAAACCCAACACGACATCAACCGGGAGCTTACCATTGGACTCAAAAGTATAGAAAACTATAATGAAAAAGAGGAACCCTCCGGTTTCGGCAATCCCATGGATCTGAAGATTGAAAGCCTCGAAAAAGAGCTGGAATTGGCAAAAAACCTGATCCGGATTAAATTAAAATTGCTAAATGATGAATTAAGCTCACCGGGAAATGCTTACTCGATTCGAATGGAAAGCATGGGTAAGGAGTTAAACCTGTTGTTTGAGGAAAAACATAAGCTCTTGATTTATTCTCAAATTAGCGGGGTTATCGGTTCGGTGAATTACAAAGAAGGTGAAAAAGTATCGCCGTTTAATCCCATCCTGACCCTTCATACAAAGTCACCCTCGTATGTTATCGGATATATCCATGAAAATGTTTATAACGAGGTGACTATCGGCGATAAGCTATCAATTGTCTCACTGGCAAGCAGAAGCAACCATACTTCCGGAGAAGTCGTCGGTGTGGGGTCAAGGATTGTTGAGTATCCCGTAAGGTTGAGGAGACGGCCCGAATTTCAATTCTGGGGGAGAGAAGTTCAAATTAAAATTCCACAAGACAATCATTTTCTGCTGGGTGAAAGGGTTCGGATAAGCCCGTTGAGAAATGAGCAGTCATACTGGAGTGGGTTAATAAATCGTCTTAGGGGCGAACCGTAAATAATTAACAAAGGAGATCAAGTGAAAAAAACGGTCCTTATGTCATTCTTGTTATTTTCGATGACCGTATGTCCCGATGCCCTGGCAATTTCATTGAATGAATTTATCGCTACCGCAACAAAAGATTATACGTTGGGGTTTCAGAATGAAAAAATTAAATTTTTAAGGGCATCTTCATCAAACACACCGTTTCTCCATGCGATTGAATTCAGAACCCGAACCAATGAATTCGATATCGATAAACAACGATATACCTTAAGACTAAGACCAAACGGATGGGGTGAGGCCAGAGACGGGGAAAAAGTTTATCATATAACCTTAAAATATAATGAAGCCCAGCACGAACTACTATTAAGTAAAGCATTAAAAATGAGATATCTGACGATTATTGATTTTTTGCACAGCAACGCTCATCTCGAGTTAGAACGCAACCTGATGGTTCTGTATGAGGATAAAATTAATGTGCTGAAAAAGAGTGTCAACAATCTTGATTTTGATGCCAAAGACCTTATCGATGCAGAGGATGAGGGTCTTCAGATCCAACTGGACCTGATCACCATTGAGAACAAGATCGTTAATATTGAAGATGAAATCAGAAGACATATTTCTACTCAAGGACCGATAGAATTTGATATCGCCAATATGGCCGATCACCGGTTGATTGAGTCTGTTATGGGAAAACGAAATCCTGGGACCGGAAGAGATAACATCCATTTAAGGAATGCCGCACTAAGCTCCGAGCTTGCCCAGGGACGATATAACCTGGAAAAATCGGAAAACAGGCGTTTCATCCATTATTTTGAAACAAATTTTGACATGGAAGACCGGAATGAATTAAACCGGGCATTATCACTGGAACTTGGTTTTGTTATTCCTATTGTCAATCCCAACCGGCTGGATATGAATCGGCGGAAAATGACCAGTATAAGGGAAAAGCGCCGGTATGAAGACCGGAAAAGAGAAATTGCTGAAAAAAAAACCATCACATTACGGGATTTGAAACGCTTAATTAAACAGTATGACATATTAACTCGAAAAAGGGAATCCGGTAAGACGGAGTCATCCCTTAAAACCTATTTGCGCATTGACGGCGTTGATCCATTGATCCTGTTAAAGCTAAAGGAAAGTATGCTAAAAACGGACATTACGCTGGAGAAAATCAATCGCCGGATCTACACCAAATATATCGAGCTGCTTGATATTTCCGGAAAGCTGATTCAAAAACCCATCATAAATTACCTTTCCAGAAATCTGGGGCAGGTTGGCTCATGAACACAGGTCGCCCAAATCGATCACCAAATTTACTTGAGCGATATGAGTTAAAGTTCGTCATTCCGGATGATATGATTGAACCGATAAGCGATTTTTGCTCGATCTATTGCCGGCCGGATAAATATTCCGAAAAAAGTCAGGGCGGGTTTTATACGGTCAACAGCCTTTATTTTGATACACCACACTACTTGTTTCTATCTAAAAGAATAGTCGGTTCAGAAAACAGATTTAATATGCGGGTGCGGACGTATGGTGATCGGGCTGTACCTTGTTTTTTGGAGATCAAACAAAAACGGGTTGATATCGTCCGCAAGTACAGGGCTCGTGTTGATGATGACGGCTGGTATCAGATGTTTGAAATTCCGGGATATGCGCCCAATAGGGGAGAAAATACGATAGATACGTCAAATATGAATCTATTTTACAGGCTCGCCCATACCCACAATGCAGGGCCGGTTGTCCTTACCCAATATCGGCGCAGGGCTTATGTATCCCAGGTAGATGATTATGCCAGAGTTACGATTGACAAGGATTTAAAATATCAACCCGCGGAAGGCTATAAGCTCATTCCGGATGGCGAGCAGGCGACAAATTACGATAATTCAACTGTTTTTGACCCGGAATGCAATGTCATCGTGGAAATGAAGTGTGATTCCGTTCGTGTGCCGTATTGGATGATTGATATGATCCGTAACTTTAACTTGCAACGCAGAAGTTTTTCAAAATATGTATTTAGCATAACCGAAATTCTGAACCAATACCACTATGACACGTCATATCGACAGGCTACCATAAAACACGTTTGATCATCTAAAAACGTCGAGGCTGATTTATATCCGTAATTCTTAATTTTTAATTTGGTTCCGGCTTGTCCGGATTAGGAGGATGCATAATGAATAACAGCGCTAAAAGGCCCATATTGCATCTGGTCGAATACATACTATCCTTTATTTTTTTAATTGTTTTGAGTTCAGGCCAACCGGCTCTTGCAGGCAGCATTGTTATCAGTGAAATATCATATAATCCCATCGGCGGCGGTGATTATGAATTCGTCGAGCTTTACAATTCAGGCGTTGTCACGGAAGATCTCGGCGGATATCAGTTTTCAGATGGAATAGTCTACACGTTCCCGGCCGATGTTTCCCTTACGCCCGGGGCTTATCTGGTGGTGGTAAGGAATCAGCTGATGTTTAACAGCCGATATCCCGGGGTCTTAAACATTGCTCCCGGTGTTTATACCGGAGCCCTTGATAATGC
>JAUXEW010000196.1 GCA_030620375.1 Desulfobacteraceae bacterium
ATGAGTAAACTATCTGCATTTTCCATGATGGTCTTTGTGCTGTTGTACGTCCCCTGCCTCGCCACGGTGGCCGCCATCAGAAGAGAAACCGGTTCTAATAAATGGGCATTGTTCAGCATCATATACAGCACGTTTGCCGCATGGCTAATGGCTTTTATTGTCTATCAAGGCGGGAGGTTGATCGGAGTCGACGGATAATACCGCGATAAACACATGCTCAAACCGGTTCATAATGCTTCTCTCATTAATAATTTTTTTTTATTTTCTCCAGCCTGGCCACCGCCTCAACATGGAAAGTATGGGGAAACATATCCACCGGCTGAACCTCCAGCACAGCATAATGGCCTTTCATAAGCCCCACATCCCTGGCCAGGGTAGCCGGGTTGCAGGAAACATAAACGATTTTTGACGGCCCCATGGCAAGCACCTGTTTTACCACATCCTTGTGCATACCGGCCCTGGGGGGATCGATGATCATCACATCCGGCTTCTCGGAAATTTCCGAAAGACTTGTTCTAATATCTCCCAAAATAAACCGGCAATTGGAAATGCCGTTTGCTTCGCAATTTTTCTTCGCATCCGCCACCGCTCTTTCAACAATTTCAAAACCCGTAATCCGTTCGGCAAATGCGGACAGAAAAATGGAGATGGTTCCGGTACCGCAATACAGGTCGAAAACCGTCTCATTCCCTATCAGACCGGCATATTCCTTTACAAAGTTGTACAATGTCTCAGCGCCCCGGGTGTTGGTCTGGAAAAACGAGTTTGCCGATATCTCGAATTCAAATCCGCCGATTCGGTCCTTGATAACCGTGTCGCCGAAAAGGCACGTTTCATATTCCCCGACCGCAATTTGCGCTTTTTTCGAGGTGATGTTATTCATCACCGAAACCACCCGCGTGTATTTTTCAGCCAGAAATTCGGCCATGGGACGAACCGCCGATTTGTTTTCTTGTGAAGTAATAATATTGACCATCCACTGGTCGTAATAAGACGAATGCCGTAACATCAAAAAACGCCAGAACCCCGTATGACTCCGAAGCCCATAAACCGGCATATCCGATGTCTTGATAAATCTCTTGACATCATTAAGAATTTCATTTCCAAGACCCGGTTGAAGCAAGCAGGTTTCAATGTCCAGCACCTTATGAAATGTTCCCGGCACGTGGAGACCCAAGGCAAAGTCCAGATCAATGCCGTCTTGATTCATCTCATGGGGCAAAAGCCATCGTCTGTCCGAACATGAAAATTCCATCTTATTTCTATATCCAAAAATTTCGGGCGAAGGGATTGTCGGATACACTGTTACATCTTTTACCATACCGATATGTTCCAATGCCGCCTTCACCTGCTGCTGTTTGTAAACCAACTGTTTATCATACTGAATAAATTGCCACTTACAACCACCGCAAAATCCGCAATACCGGCAGGCGGGATCCACCCTGAACGGAGAAGCTTCTAATAGCGAGACCACCCGGGCCTCAACATAATTTCTTTTTTTCTTAACCACATTCACGGTCACCGTATCCATTGGAACCGTATGATCTACAAAAACCACCATACCGTTAACACGGGCTATCCCTTTCCCACCGGCAGCTATATCCGTTATCGTTACATCAATAACCTGTCCTCTTTTAACCGTCATAAAAATCCTTTTAAAATTGGTAGTCTCGCAAAAAGTCACCGTCTGATGGCAGCGTAAAAAGCGTCAAGTTCAAGGCGCGCAAATCCTTAAGGAATGAGAAGTACATACGGCAAGTTGCAATGATCTGTCTGCGTGCAACGCACCGGCAGGCGAAGGATGAAGTGCAACGCAAGCACTTTAGTGAAACTTTTCAGCGCTAATCGGACTTTTTACAAAGCCATCAAAATTAAAGTTGATACTTTCCTAAAACAAGTATATCATTTTGTTATTCATACTACCCGAATCATTTTAAAAATCAATGAAAGATTAGGACTCCCTTTTCAAGGAGCATATGACGTGACCGATTTAACTTCAAACTCAGTTGTCCAGGAACTCTTTTTTTTATCCAACGGTTATAGATTAAAAGGCACCCTTCACCTGCCATCAACCCCTTTCCCATCGATTGTCTTTGGATCTCACGGTCTGCTCAGCACCAGTAAATCGCCAAAGCAGATCGAATTGGCGCATCAATGCAATGCCGTCGGGATCGCTTTTTTTCGTTTTGACCACCGCGGTTGCGGTGAAAGCGAAGGTGATTATAAGGACATCGCCTCTCTTACCGGGCGTTGCGAGGACTTAGCACGCGCAATTGAAACCATTCGTTTAAAAAATGATATTGGGGGAAAAATCGGTTTTTTCGGTAGCAGCATGGGGGGAGCGGTCTCTATTTCATCGGCCAATCGATTCAAACCGGATGCAATGGTAACCTATGCAGCCCCTATCCGAAGTCGAAATATCAATGAGGTGCTGGAGAAAGAACCCGATGATAATCAAACCATTGGACCGCTCCATGATCTGAATGAACTAAAATTCGACCTGTCCGATCACCTCTCCAATCTTCACCACATCCTTGTTATTCACGGCGATGCGGACCAGGTGGTTCCGGTGTCACACGCCCATTCGATTCACAATTCAGCCCGAGAGCCAAAAAAATTGATTCTTCAAAAAAACGGTGACCATCCCATGAACAATAGGGTTCATCAAAAAAACTTTATCCGAGAAACCATTTCCTGGTTCAAACAGTATTTGCTGAACTAAGGGTTCATTCAAGCATAACGTCACATGTTTATATCCCAGCTTCAGGTTATCTTTGGCCGATCATTTTGCAATAAGCTCCCTTCTCAAGACATCCATAGCCATCACGGCAAAAATCTCTTTATTCCTCAATCGTTGGCCAAAAGGAAGGTTAAAGCGCACGCCCTTTGCAGTATGAGGAGTGGCGATCCCGATACAGACAGTCCCCACAGGCTTTTCTGGGGTACCACCGTCCGGCCCGGCGATACCGGTAGTGGAAATCCCATAAGTTGCGCCTGCCACCTCTCTAATCCCTTTTGCCATTTGCTTGGCCGTCTCTTCATTTACCGCACCATATTCTGCCAGCGTATCCGGTGATACGCCAAGGACGTTTATCTTGGATTCATTTGAATAGGTGATACCGGAAAATAGAAAATAAGCCGAACTTCCCGGAACATTTGTCAATCGGTTGGAAATTAAACCACCGGTACAGCTTTCCGCAACAGCCAGTGTTGCTTTTTCTTGACATAAGAGATCACCAACAACCGCCTCCATGGAATTGCCATCCGGGGATAACAAGTTTATCCCGATCCGATTTATTATCCACCCTGTTGCATCCATCATCTGACGTTTAAGGTTGTTTTCGTTATCCCCCTTACCATAAATTTTGACGTGAATCTCCGGGAATATGGCCCGTAGCCCCAGGGTCAACCCTGAAAACGTCTCATTAAAACCCAGCAACCGTTCATTTACCTCCGACTCCGGCAGCCCGAATGTGGAGATGTTCTTTACCCGGTAATAAATCCTATCTTGACCATTACGTTTTAAAATACGGGGGAGTACGGCATCCGACAGCATCCGTCTCATTTCAAAGGGAACTCCAGGCATCATATAAAAAAAACACCGGTTGATTTTAAGCACAAATCCGGGCGCCGTTCCCACAGGATTATAGAGACATTCGGCACCCCTTGGTAATAGCGCCTGCTTTTTATTTGAAGGACTTAGCGGTCGATTTCGAGCTTTAAAAAATTCTTCGATCATCTGTAAGGCTTTTTCATCGAGGACAAGCTCAACCTCAGTCGCATCTGCCGCCGCCTGGGCCGTTATATCGTCGACTGTGGGCCCGAGTCCCCCGGTCACAATAGCAGTATCCGCTCGCTGCGATATTTCCTTAATGACCTTGGTTAAAATCTTTTTATCATCCCCCACGCAACTGTGTCGTACCACGGCAATGCCCACTTCTTCCAATTGTTGTGCGATATGGGCCGCGTTAGTGTCGATCACTGCGCCGGAACGGATTTCGTCACCGGTTGAAAGCGTTTCCACCAACATTTTTCAATACCTCTCGGTCTTGTTTTGATTATTATCCAGCTGCAGCACCCGTTTCCCTTTTTTAGTTTTTTATTCGGTTGTTTCTTTTCCACGCGCTTCTTGACCTTATACACCATTTTTTTGACCTTAGGCGATAATGTTTCTTCTTCCATAGCGACAGTTCTGATTAGGTGATCCTTTATTTCAAGAAAACATCCATCCTCACTCAGGGTGTCCCATCATGACGCGGCGCTTCGTAGCTCGGGCAGCTGTACTGATCTTCGATGTGGGGCTTGATGTCTAAAATGGGGGTCCCGTCGATCATATCCAGACCGCTCACCCTAAGTCGGTTGCCGTCCTTGGATATTACCTCCAACACGGAAAGGCCGATAGCGTTGGGACGCCGGGGTGAGCAGATACTAAACACGCCTATAGCTGTATTCCGGTTAGGCGGTGTCTGTTTTAGCAATTGGGGTGTAAAAGGAGGACTCTTGTGAAAATGAAACAGCACTACAATTCGCTGACCGGCACTGATGTCCGAAATGCCCTCATTATACTCAGGCAAGATCTCCAGTGTGCCCTCCGCATCGGAAACGCTCCAATGTCGCGGTAGGTTCCGGACGGTGGTATGCACCGTTCCAATGGGAGTGAAATTAATTAACATACGCATTCTCCTGGAATATTTTACTATGTACGAATATCGCTACCTTCGGATAGAACGTTCCCCTAAAATGGATGTCATCAGTAAACGATAAGAATTTTAGCAGTTTATACGCTGACTTTCATCATGTTTGTTGGGTATTCACAATTTGAAAACAAAAAAGGACTTAGATATTCAACCTAAGCCCTTGATTTTATTATGGAGGCGGCAATCAGATTCGAACTGATGAATAACGGCTTTGCAGGCCGCTGCCTTACCACTTGGCTATGCCGCCAAAAATTGGAGCGGGAAACGGGATTTGAACCTTTGACATTATATACTATTCCTAATTAAATCAATATATTAAATTTTTAGGTCATCACCACGTCATCACCACTTTTGGTGATTATCTATGATAGACAATAAAATAAATCAAGAGAAAAATTTAAAATCTAGTAGCGGGTTGCGGTATCGTTTAATTAATAATGTATACCAATCGTGACATTTTGTCACGGTACTTATGCCCAGCCTCCCTCAAGTCCATGCAACGGCAATCCAGCCATGTCCCTCTGCTCTTGCCCACGCGGAAATGGGCCGGTCCGCGGACACTTCGAAGAGAATCCCCTGTTCCCTGAATAAGGAAATCCCCACTCGCACATCAAGGGGATCGAAGAGGTGGAAACCGGCCCCGGTTGCCTTGACCGACGCTTCCTTCACAGACCATATCAGGGCGGCTCCCCGGGCCCTATCGTCACGACAGAGACCCCCGGCGCAATCCAGTTCTTCCAGGCTGAACGCTCGCCCAAAAGGATAGCCACCGGCAAACTCATC
>JAUXEW010000096.1 GCA_030620375.1 Desulfobacteraceae bacterium
AGATATCCAAAGAGCGCTGGATGAAGAGAACATCGGTTTAAACCAGAGTATGAAGAGCGAAGATTTTATGGAATCAGTTATGGCCAGAATGCAGAAAAGGACTCCGGTGTATAAGGGAAAATGAAAGACGGGTATGCCGGGAGCCTCCCAGCCCGGCATACCGCTTGAGTTCTCGTTCATCCGTTTTTATATTTAGTTCGCCATAAATCGCTTCATATGCCTTAAGTCTTCATCTTTTTTGCAGGTGCTCCTTGGCTGTTCCCGATTAGCTGTGGTTATTTACAACTTAGCTACAAAGTCTATCATGAAGCGAGTCTCTTTATCATCGCCATCGTTGCCCACGTCTTTTTCCTCTTCTGTAAAGAATATAGCCGAATTGAGTGTCAGCCAATCCCATGCATTGTAACTGACCTTGGTCTTGATTCCTTGTCTGTTTGACCCGTAAAAATCGCTGTCATTATAGATGCCAAGCGTTGAATCCGGTTCGATCTTAGCGTATTGGAAAAACAGGGATAAATCCCCCTGCTTTTTATTTTTTCCTATATTGAATCCGGCGCATATAGCGGTGTCATGATCAGACGGCACATCATCAGCCACATTTTTAATATAATCGAAGAAAAGCTTAACCGGAACATCAGCAACCCTGAACTTAACAAAGGTTATGCTCTGGTATAGCTTGAAGCCGTATTGGTATCCGTCTCCAGCGGCATTAAGCGTATTGCCATATAGCGCCATATTAGCCATTGATTTTTCAACCCCCTCGACGGTGCGGGCCGTTCCTTCATTCAAGTTCACATATTCATGAAAGCTTCCAGCCAGTGTCCATGTCACATCGCCTAATTTCAGATCAAAACCAGGCTGGATGATGGTGAGGCGGGGATCAGAACCACTATTCTCATCCAATATAATCCATGACAGGTATAAAAACGGTTGAAACATATCAAGTTCTGTGTACGTATAAGACCCGTATATTCCTTCAGGATTGCAGTCCGGATCCCACAGAATTCTGGTGTGAAGGAAATTCAGCTTGAACTTTCCTGCGCCAAATTTTGAGCCGGGCAGCCATTTTGGCTTGTATTCGCCATAGCTGCGGATAAGACCGAAATTTTTTGTGCTGGCATAGCCGGTCATATCGTCGTTTGCTGTTTTGCCCTTCCAACCCCTTTTGGTATCCATATTGGTACATAAAGCAATATGCGCGGTGAACTCATCGGATATCTTGCCGTCAATAAAGAGCCTTGCGCGGAGTCTGCCGCGGTTCCGGTTTTCTTGTTCTTCCCCTGCCTTTTTGAGGTTAAATCTCCCCTCATAGCGCGTCCTCACGTCTCCTGTGATTTTTATGCGCTTTACCCATCCGGGGAGTACCGTCTCCTTTGCCTCTTTGACTGCGACCTCCGTTGCTTCTGTAACTGCGACCTTTTGTTCTTCTAATTGCTGTTTTAAGTACCTTATCTCCTGTTGCTGCTTCTCGACGGATCTTTGTAACTCATCCAGTTTGTCCATGATAACCTGATTCGATAAAGCATAGACATCAGATGTCGCTGCAACGCATGCTATCAGACCCGCTAAAAACAGCGTAAAAAAAAGTCTCCTCATAATTTTTCTCCTTTCCAAAGCTTTTTTTTACTACTTTATTTATTCCACCATATTCTAACCGGATATAGCTGTATTTATTCAATATTTATGCCACAAATTGACAGACAGGGAACGGTTGCTTCAAAGTCATTTATCCTGCTGACTTTAAACGATTTTTCCTTTCTGACGACTAAGATAGATATGGCCGATGTAAACGACGAGGTGACAGGTGGGTGGGCATTCAAGTTTACAGTATTAAAAATGGGCACTAGTTAGCCTTGGATGATAGTTTAGAACATTACGGTTAAGCATGTCGGGGTTTTTACAAATTGTAAAAAAGATTTGGAGTCGCTCTCTTTCCTGTTTGACACATATCTTATCTTCTTTTATAAGATTTCATAAGTAGTGCCCATCCATAAATGAGCTGTAATGATCTGAAGGGACCCACTTTTCTTTATGAACCTGTCTGACAGAGTAAATAATATAAAAGCATCAAAAACAGTCCAATTCACTCCGTTGATTCAACAATTGAAACAGCAGGGAAAAGTGGTTATTGATTTTGCAGTGGGTGAACCGGAATTTGAAACCCCTGCTGATATTATAAACGTTACCAAAAAGGCTTTAGATGATCAAAATACCCGCTATGGCCCCGTATCGGGTTTGCCTGAACTCCGGTCTCAACTATCCGCGCGATACAGCGGATATGATGGTGACAATATAATTATTTCAAATGGATCAAAGCAGTCCTTGTTTTCTGTTTTCCAGGTCATTTGCAATCCCGGGGATGAGGTGATTATCCCCAGGCCTTACTGGGTCAGTTTTGTCGAGCAAGTGAAAATGGCCGGCGGCAAACCGGTTTTTGTGAATACCATAAACCATCAGCTCGATATTGGGGCAATCGTCAGGGCGATCACTGCAAAAACAAAAGCCATTATTATAAACACGCCCAACAATCCCACCGGTGCGGTTTATCCGGAAGCGGGCTTAGAGGAGATTTCCAGGCTTGCAATCCATAACAATGTGTATGTTGTTTCCGACGAAGCTTATGATTTCCTCATTTATGACGAATTAAGATCCGTGAGTTTTTTTAATTTCAAAGCGGCCCGGGACAGGACGATCATTACCAACAGCTTTTCAAAGCATTATAATATGACGGGGTTTCGGATCGGATATGTGGCCGCGCACAAAGATATTGTCCAAGCCATGGCGAAATTTCAAGGCCATTCATCGGGCAATGTTTGCACGTTCGCTCAATATGGCGCCCTTGCCGCTCTTTCCATGGGTGAAGAGATATTAATTCAGCGAAAGGCTGAGCTTGAAAAAAAGCGAGATATTGCATACGGGTATGCGGCTGAACTGTTCGATTGCATCCGTCCCCAGGGGGCGTTTTATCTTTTTCCCAATATTACAAAGCATCTAAGGCAAGGTAGAACTTCGGAGGATTTTGCAGCGGATTTGCTTGAAAAAACCGGTGTGGCCGTTGTTTCAGGTGAGGCATTTGGAATGCCGGGCCATATCAGAATATCCTACGCCACATCTGAGGATTTGCTGCTCCGGGGATTTGACAAAATTTCCGAATATTTGCATTCTGAAGAGACTTCAGTATGAACCGAAACAGCGATCGCATTCCCCGTAGCTTGCTGAGGGGAGAAACATTGGAGGTTAAAATTTATGGACTTTGAACAGATTATTTATAGCATTGAGGATCGTGTTGCAATCATTACGTTGAACCGGCCGGAGAAGTTAAATGCCTGGACACCTAAAATGATGGAAGAAATCCTTCAGGCACTTGATCGGGCAGATAAGGATGATAGTGTCCGTGTGGTAATTTTTACCGGAACCGGCCGGGCGTATTGTGCGGGAGCGGACCTGAGCGCCGGGGGCTTCCGGCTGACAGATTCATCAGCCCGGGAACAAAAGGTTCATCGAGACACCGCGGGACAGGTCACATTAAGAATGTTTAATATGAAAAAACCGATTATTGGCGCGATAAACGGTCACGCGGTTGGCGTGGGAATTACAATGACAACGGCAATGGATGTGCGGATTGCTTCTGAGGCCGCCACAAAAATTGGATTTGTATTTAACCGGAGGGGAATTGTTCCGGAAGGGTGCTGCACCTATTTCTTACCCCGAATTATTGGCATTAGCCGGGCTTCGGAATTGATCCTTACGGGTCGGCTGTTTACAGCTCAGGAAGGATTGGAAATGGGGCTTTTCAGCCAGGTTGTTCCACCGGAAGAACTAATGCCGGCGGCCAAAAAAATTGCCCTTGAAATTGCGGACAATACGTCTGCGATGTCCACTGCCCTGGCAAGACAGATGCTGTGGAAAATGCTGGGGGAAGACCATCCCATGGCAGCCCATATAATGGAATCGAAGTGCTTGAGTTATATGTTTAGCTCCGAAGATGCCAAGGAAGGCGGCGCGGCGTTTATAGAGAAGCGTCACCCGGAATTTAAAATGAAACCGAGCCGGGATATGCCGGGGTTTTATCCCTGGTGGGATGAGCCGGTTTTTCCGGATGAATAATGGCATCGGTTCTGCCGGTTTGTTTGTTTTTAAATGACCCTATACTTGTTAAGCCGGCGAAACGTAAGATAAGATCTCGTATCTTCTGCGAAAAGCAAATTACAAGGAGATGGATTGTGATTACAAAAGAACAGTATCTTACCAGTATTAAAGCCCTCAATCACCGTGTATTTATTCAAGGCGAAACGGTTGACAGCATAGTGGACCATCCGATCTCCAGGCCCCCGGTCATGGCACTGGCTGAAACTTACGCACAGGCTGAAAGAGAGGATAAAAAAGAGTTGTATACAGCAAGATCCCATTTAACCGGAGAACCCATCAATCGGTTTTTACATATTCAGCACGGGATCGATGATTTGATAGCAAAAATCAGCATGCTCCGGGACATGGGCAAACAGACCGCCTGTTGTTTCCAACGATGCGCCGGCACGGATTGTATAAACGCCGTTTATTCCACCACCTGTGACATCGACAGGGAATACGGGACACCGTATTACGAGCGATTTAAGGAATTTTTAAAATATCTCCAGCAATATGACCTGGTTCCGGCTGCTTGTATGACGGATGCCAAAGGCGACCGGGGGCGCTCACCCTCCCAGCAGGTGGATAAGGATCAGTTTCTCCATATTGTAGAGGAGAAAAAAGGCGGTATCGTGGTTAGGGGTGCGAAGCTGCATATCACCGGTGGAGTGAATTCACATGAGCTGATCGTGATGCCTACCAGAACCTTAACAGAGCAAGACAAGGATTATGCGGTTGCCTTTGCCGTGCCTGCGGATACAACAGGGGTAACTTTTATTTACGGTCGTCAACCCTCGGATACCAGGCGTTTGGAAGCTTCTCAGACCGACATCGGCAACCTGCATTACGGGGGATGTGAAGCCCTTGTGGTTTTTGACGATGTGTTTGTCCCCGAGGAAAGGATATTCATGAAAGGTGAATATCCGTTTGCCGGAAGACTGGTGGAGCTTTTTGCCGCAAATCACCGGGCCAGTTACGGTGGATGCAAGGTTGGCGTGGGTGATGTTTTAATCGGCGCAACGGCGTTAATTGCCGAAGTGCAGGGAACGGATAAATCGTCCCATGTAAAGGATAAAATTGCCGAAATGATTCATCTCAATGAAACGTTGCATGCCGGTGCACTGGCCAGCGCCGTAAAGGGATGTCGGAACCCCTGCGGATCTTATACTGTGGACCATCTTGCGGCAAATAGTTGCAAGCTGAACATCACGCGTTTCCCTTTTGAGATCAGCCGGTTGGCCCAGGATATTGCCGGCGGCCTTTTGGTGACGATGCCGTCACTGAAAGATCAGCAACATACGGAGATCGGTGGTTACATCAAAAAGTATTTTGGCGGAAAAGCCGGTGTAGACAGCGAAACCCGAATGCGGCTGTTGCGGCTCATCGAAAACATCACGCTGGGCACGGGAGCCGTGTCCTATTTAACCGAATCGATTCATGGTGCAGGCTCACCACAGGCCCAGAAAATCATGATCACAAGACTGGTGGATATGGATTCCGCCAAAGCCGCCGCGAAAAATCTTTGCGGGATTTAATCGCTTTAAGCAGATCAAGTGCTCAACCTGAAACACCTGAAATTTCCAGACCAAGCATTTCACGAGAATAAATTTGAATAAAAACCATATTCCTTCCCATGTGAACACCATACATCTGATCGCTGTATGCGGAACCGGAATGGGAGCCCTGGCCTGTATGCTCAAAGAATTGGGATACCGGGTGACCGGTTCCGATCATGCGGTCTATCCGCCGATGAGTACCTTTCTGCAGGAGAAAGGGATTAACCTGTTTAGCGGGTTTGATGGAAAGCACCTTGAGTATGGTCCGGATCTGGTAGTGGTCGGGAATGCCGTAAGGCGGGATAATCCCGAGGCTATAAAGATGAGAGAAATGGGGTTATATTTTTGCTCCATGCCCCAGGCAATCAACCGGTTTATCGCCGATGGAAAAAAACCGATCCTGATAACCGGCACACACGGCAAAACAACGACTGCATCAATTGTCGCCTGGGTTTTAGGGGAAGCCGGTCTCGATCCATCGTTTTTTATAGGCGGAATATTAACAAACTATAAGCGCAATTATGGCTTGGGGCATGGGGAGTATATGGTAATTGAGGGCGATGAATACGATACCGCGTATTTTGATAAAGGGCCCAAGTTCTTACACTTTGATCCATTTGTTTCCGTTCTTACCGGGGTGGAGTTTGACCATGCCGATATTTTTAAGGATCTTCAACAGGTGGCCCGGGCTTTTGAACAGCTTGTCGCCAATATCTCTCCTGAAAACACACTGGTGGCATATGATCATAATGATATCGTAGACGATTTGGTCAAAAGCGCAACATGTCGGATTGAACGTTACGGGATGGATGCCCGTTCAACCTGGCGTCTTGGAGCCGTTACGATTAATCCGCCATGGACGGTTTTCGAAGTATTCAGAAAGGGTGAGATTTACGGGACGTTCAAGACCGGTCTGGTGGGACAGCACAATCTTAACAACCTGCTGTCGGCGATTGCCGTATCCCATGCGTTGGAAATTCCCATACCGATAGTTGAGAAAGCGATTGAACAATTTGCCGGTGTTAAGAGACGCCAGGAAGTACGGGGAGTTAAAAGGGGGGTAACCGTAATAGACGACTTTGCCCATCATCCCACGGCT
The DNA here is from genome assembly GCA_030620375.1 of Desulfobacteraceae bacterium. Lineage (GTDB taxonomy): Bacteria > Desulfobacterota > Desulfobacteria > Desulfobacterales > UBA5616 > JAUXEW01. Next base: position 6,784 of record JAUXEW010000096.1, read on the forward strand.
GTTCGAGAAACGATCAGGGCGGTTAAGCCCTTTTATCCTTCAGGGCGGTTAATTGCCGTATTTGAGCCGAGAACCAATACCAGCATGCGCGACGTATTTCAAAGCGTCTACCCGAATTCTTTTGAAGAAGCCGATATTATCTGTATTCGAAAACCACCGCTTTTAAGTAAGATTTTGCCGGATGAGCGTTTTTCATCGGAAAAACTGGTTGAAGATCTTAAAACCAGCGGTATGGATGCCTATTATTTCCCCGAAACCGATGCGATCATAGAATTTTTAATAACATCTGCGGAAAACGGAGATGTCATTCTGATAATGTCAAACGGTGGATTTGACAATATCCACGAGAGATTATTGGATCGATTATAACTTTTCAAGTCCTTTCCGAAGATTTTAAAATCCGAGACCACAGTCACGGACCAAAATCTACCATTTTCGGATGGACACTAAACTGAAAGGAGGTGAAACTTATGAGTGACGTCAATGTATTGAACCAGACATTTCATTTTATTATGGTCACCATGAAAGCAACCGGTGTGGCGCCGCATTACACGGAAATTGCCAAAGAACTCGGTGTTTCCATGGAGGAGGGCCGTAAGGTATTGAACGATCTGTTTAACAGCGGCATTCCGGGGTGGCTTTACCCGGAGACGGATATTGTGACTTCGTTTGCGCCTTTTAACAACCTGCCCACGCCATACAGGGTTACGATTGATGGGGATCAGAAATGGTTTGCCCAATGAGCGTTTGAATCGCTGGCGGTCAGCTGGCTTTTTCCGGGTAAAACAGTTCAGATCGATTCACCGTGTCTTGATTGCGGAGAGCCGATTCAGATTCAGATGAAGGACGGGCAATTACTCACTGCGGAACCCGAAGAGATTGTCGGTCATGTATCGGTGCCGTTTCCGGAATGGATGACAAAAATGGCCTACGCCTGAAGTACCATGCATTTCTTCCGGTCGGAAGAACACTTAAAAAATTGGACGCAATATGACCCGGCAACCGAAGAGGGGATGGTGCCGCTAAAAGATCTTATTACGCTTTTTTCAATCGATTTTTTTACCAAACGCTTGGAACCCGATTATTTTTCACATTTGGCGGAGTATATGGTGGGATTTTTCCCCATGCTTAGCCAAATTGGAAAAACCGGGTCATTCTGGATGCCGCAAGGCGCATAATTTCTCTTCAAAGGGGGAGGGGAGTTTTAAATTCCCCTCTCCATTTTACCAGTGCCCATTGACATTCGGTGCCTGGGCAAAAGACACTTTTTTTTCATTTTTATTTACCGAAATAGGAAGGTCTCATCCGGTGAGTTTCTCGGCATCTGGGAGCATCTGAACAATCCTAATTTTAAACCCGTTGAATTCGACGGGTTTAAAAAACAGGCTGGACTCAACAGTTTCACCCTTACACCAAGCAGTGGATTGAAAAGACAGGCGCTATTTGTATTTTTTCCAAGGCGGGTCGCTACGGGGGAACCTATCTGAGTGAAATAGGGGCCGGGTATTGATATATTGATTGGCATGATGAAATTAGTCGGCTATCCAGATTGGTATGCCACGAAAAGCCGGAACTGATGCTGCGGGGGCGCTTCACCACATCATTGTGCGCGGAATCGACCGCCGCAGAATCTTTTGGAACGATGCGGACCGTGACGCCTTTGTAAACCGTCTGGGATGACATATGTCAATAAATCAATATCCCCCCTATCTTATTGAGCCCTCTGCCCCGGCATTGAACATGCCGGCGCATGAAGTCGGAGCTGATCTGTTCAACGGTTATCGGATTTTGCTGGCAATAATCTGCAAATTCGTGTAAATACCGGGTAAGTTCCTTGAGCGTTGTTTTTCCGATTCCACGCGCTGTTTCAAATTCAATACAATCGTTCACAAGTTTGTAGATCATAACTTAAAACCTCCTTAACCAAGCTGAGACAGCCCAGCGATAGAAATGCCAAAGGGAATTTTGTGCCGCTCCTCAATCAGCTCAGTGGACTTTTATACAGGGAATTTGATATTACCCGCAACCACACGGTTTTAGGGAGGCTTTAACATAACTGCGCGAAACATGCATTATGCGGCCGCTACATGAGGATTTATACTGATAAAGAAAGCTGATTCGCAAGGAACACTCCAGAGAAAATGGCTACTTCTCCCGTCCGCATCAGGCGCTCGCTATCCTGCTACTTTATAGATGGCCTTTGGGGAAAGCCTTGATAAGGAGGTTTAATGATATGAACGAACATGAACCACTATTAAAGATTAGATTCGACGGAGTATCGATTGAACCGGGCAAGATTCCAGTGGCGCACCTTATTAATTTTTTGTCCAACATGAGCAAGGCGCTCCAGCGCACAGGAAGGGTATTGCTTGGCGATGCTGAGAGCGTTCACAGGGGACGGCAGCCGCGCAACCGGTCATGAATCCAATTATCAGGAATAACAGGAAC
>JAUXEW010000127.1 GCA_030620375.1 Desulfobacteraceae bacterium
AGGCTGCCCAGCGTTTCGATAGGGGATTTTTTTAATTCCAATTCCAAATGGTTTTATCCTGTTATTGAAGCAGCTATAGTGAAGCTCCCCGTATTTAAATTATATTTGTGTGTCAAGCAAGAAAAAAGTTTCCGATACGTATCGATATGCCAACTCGCCTCCGGGCGTCAATTCCCTGTGGCGGAACCGTTACCGTATGCCTGATACCCACTGCCCTAAACCTTCCGGTTAATTCGCTGATTAGTTGGATGCTCGCGTTGACTTCGGACCACAATTATTGTACAAAAAAAATATAAGATTATAGTTTGAACCGAAACAGCGATGGTATTCCCCGGAGAGTGCTGCAGGGAGCTTGAAAAAAACCAGCGATAGCGGAAAATGACTCGGATTCTAATGGATCGAATAATATCAAACAGAAAAAATTTAGAGCTTGTGTTGGATAACCTTAAAGAAGGAATCATCGCCCATGATTTAAATCGGCATATTTTTTTCTTTAACCGCGAAGCCGAAAAAATCACCGGCTTTGATCGAGAAGAAGTTTTGGGCAGGGATTGCCATGACGTTTTTGGAGGCCCATTTTGTGGAGAACGGTGCTCTTTTTCTGGTAACCGCCAGTTGTCGGGAGAGAAGAAAGAGTATACGACAAACATCATTACCAAAACCGGTGAAGACCGAAGAATTGAAATGTCTGTCAATGTAATGCGGGATGAAAGCGAGCATTTTATAGGCGTCCTGGCCGCTTTTGAAGATGTAACCGACCTGTTAAAGCTTAAGATCAGAGCCCGGGAGTTAAACAATTTTGCGAATATCATCGGCCAAGACATTAAAATGCTTCAGGTCTTCCAGAAAATTAGCGATGTGGCCGCTTATGATTATCCTGTGCAGATATCCGGGGAAACAGGTACCGGGAAGGAACTGGTCGCAGCCGCGATTCATAATGAAAGTAAGCGAGGCGGCGCTCCAATCGTGCCCATCAACTGCGGGGCTTTACCTGAAGGCTTAATCGAGAGCGAACTCTTTGGACACGTCAAGGGAGCATTTACAGGCGCCATCCGTGAAAAAAAGGGGCGATTCGAGTTGGCTGACGGGGGAACCGTTTTCCTTGATGAAGTTGCGGAACTGTCCAAGCATATGCAAGCCAAACTGTTGCGGTTTTTACAGGAAGGAAGTTTTGAGAAGGTCGGGGGAGAAAAGACCATTTTCGTCAATGTGCGCGTAATCAGTGCCACCAACAAGGATTTGAAAAAAGAAATACAGAAAAATAGTTTTCGAGACGATCTTTATTATCGGTTAAATGTCATCCCCATCCATGTCCCGGCGCTACGGGATCGAAAAAACGATATTCCGCTTCTTATAAGCCACTTTTTACACATCTTTGGTGAGAAGGAAAACGACAGGACGTTGAGTGTCACCCAAGATGCCCTTAAGTTGTTGATGAATTATCATTGGCCCGGAAATGTTCGTGAACTCCAAAATGCCATTCAGTTTGCCATTGTAAATTGCAAAGGGCGTCAGATAATCCCTGATGATCTTCCCATGGAATTTAAGGATTACACAATTCTCGAGCCCAAAAGAGGCCCTTCAAAAAAGCTAAATATCGATACCGTTAAATCCGCTATCAATAAAACCGGTGGCAATAAAACAAGGGCCTCCAAAATATTGGGTGTCGGCCGGGCAACCTTATACCGGTTTTTAGACGAACATCCGGAACTTATGACGAATTTTAAATTTTAGCCAAATTCATCAAACTTAAGCATGGCCGAGCTCTTTTTTTAACCAGTCCTTTACATCACCCTCTATGGCAAATACCCCTTTGAGATTTCCGTTTGCTTTTACAAACCGGTTTTTTATTTTTTCGGGCATCTCAATGATGGCCAGCTCTTTTGCTTCTTCAGAATTCCTGCGAATAAGATAAATTATCGGTTTTTCTTTCCAGGTATTGACAACAAAGTAATGGGAGACATCTCCGCTGGACCGGATAACATAGTTCCCCCGAGCCCAATTGTTTCCCCATTCAAGATATAGCCTAACCGCCTCTTCCGGTGTCATGTCCCAATCAATGGCGTTAAGTAGTTCCGTATCGTTTTTTATGTCTTTAAGTGTTTTCATATTCTGTTTCCCATAATAAGCGGTTTCTTTAAAGGAATTACATGTCATAATTTAAGCAAAACTTATGCCATTTCTTTCGAGCAAGCGTAATTCGAAAAGTGGCGTCACAACATCCCTTGCACGATCATAAATAGTAATTATTATTAGACGATATTTCAAAACTTCGAAAAAGAATCGGTGCGGACCGAGAAACCGGCGCCCCGTTCAATGAATCGTTCTGTAATACAAAGATGTGCCTTATACATATTGAGACAGTTGACCGGCGGTTTTTCCGGTCGGTTTTTCATACACCACAACCGGCATGGTCTCGAAATGACAAAACTTTATTTTTTTAGCATAACCGGAAAAGAAAGGGGACACTTAAGTGGTCCGGAATTTAAGTTTTATGCGGTACAACCCGCCGGGGTCATAACCAAAGAAACAAAGGGGTACATAAAATGATAAACATCATTCTTATTTCGGGCATCGCCATTATCGCTTTTTTAGGGGGTGGTGTTCAGCTATTCTCTAAAACGACGAATGCCGACAAAACAGAAAAAAGAAAGCCAAACCATCTGATAGACGAAAAGAGCCCCTATCTTTTGCAGCATGCATACAATCCGGTTGACTGGTATCCATGGGGAGATACGGCTATCTCAAAGGCTCGAAAGGAAAATAAGCCGATTATCTTGTCTATAGGATATTCGACATGCCACTGGTGTCATGTTATGGAGAAAGAATCGTTTCAGGATCTGAAGATAGCGGAAATTATGAACCAATATTTTGTCTGCATTAAAGTGGATAGAGAAGAACGACCGGACTTGGATACGATTTATATGTCGGCTGTTACCGCCATTAATGGTTTCGGGGGTTGGCCGCTGAACGTCTTTTTAACTCCGGATCTCAAGCCGTTTTTTGGCGGCACTTATTTCCCGGCGGAATCCAAATCCCAGATGACCTCATGGCCGGATCTGTTACTACGCATTGCCAATATTTGGGAGAACCCTCAAGAGCGCGTAAAGCTCATACGTTCCGGTGACAGGCTGGAACAGAGCCTTAAGACGTATCTTTCCAGGAGCCAAGATTTTCCAAAAGAATTCGGGTTTAATTCAAAGCCCGTGGAATTGGCCTTTTCGCATTATTCCGCGAACTATGAACAAAAATTCGGTGGTTTCAGCCATGCCCCAAAATTTCCTTCACCGGCCGTTCTCAATTTTTTGTTGACCTATTACTATCATATGAAATCAGGAAAAAATAAGGCTCAGCAACACGGCCGTGCATTGGCCATGGTAAATTTCACGCTCCGGGCCATGGCTGATGGAGGGATATATGATCATTTGGGTGGAGGATTCCATCGGTATGCTACGGATACCAAATGGCACATCCCTCATTTTGAAAAAATGCTATATGACAATTCCCAACTGATTATTAACTATCTAGAAGCTTACAAGATCACGCGGGATGACCATTTCAAGCGTATTGCAGAAGCCACGGCGGATTACATTATTCGAGATATGACTCATCCTGAAGGTGGATTTTATTCTGCAGAGGACGCGGACAGTTTTCCGGTTAATGATCCCCATAATCGGGACAAGATGGAGGGCGCTTTTTATATTTGGGAGCGTAAAGAAGTTGAAAATATTTTGGATAAAGCGGTTAGTGATATAGTGGCTTATTATTATGGGATAAAGGCCGAGGGAAATGCGGAGAATGATCCTCATGGGGATTTTACAAAAAAAAACATTTTGTTTGCTGCGCACTCGGTAAAAGAAACGGCACGCCGGTTTGATTTGGACGAAAATGCCGTTCATGATATTCTTAAAGATGCCACCGCTAGATTGCTTGAAGCCCGTACAGAAAGGCCCCGGCCACATCTTGATGATAAAATTCTCACTTCATGGAATGGATTGATGATATCGGCACTGTCAAAAGCCTATCAACTATTGGGTGATGAAAAATATTTAATCGCGGCTCAAAATGCAGCCCGGTTTATCAACCAAAACTTATATGATTCTAAAACGAAACAACTTTTTAGGCGGTGGCGCCAAGGGGAGAAAAAAATTTGGGCTATCGCGGAGGATTATGCTTTCCTGGTTCAGGGTTTGATCGATCTTTATGAGTCGGACTTTAATCTCAAATGGCTAAATTGGGCGCTTGAGCTGATGGAACTTCAGGTATTAGGCTTTTATGATAAGGATCGGGGAGGATTTTTCATGACCCGGAAAACCCATGATCAACATCTGATTATAAGAATAAAAGAGGAAAATGACAGTGTATTACCCAGTGCAAATTCTGTATCGGTGATCAATCTTTTGCGGCTTTCACAATTCTTCGACCGAAAGGATCTAGTCGGGCTTGCTGAAGAGACCATTGCCTTCTTTTTTAATAAAATGGGCCAACATCCCGGTGCCATGCCGCAAATGCTGGTTGCGCTGGAAATGGCCTTGTCTAAACCGGTTCAGGTAGTTATTGTATGGGATAAAGATTCTAAAAACACGAAAATGATGCTAAACACGGTACGGTCAATATTTGTCCCCGGAATGGTGGTTATCGGGGTTGGGGGAGATAAGACCCGTCGAGCGCTTGCCCGGCATCTTACGGTTATCAATTCCATGAAATCGATAACGGGATTGGCCACTGCATATGTATGTTCCGATTTTAGCTGTAAAGAGCCGACCACGGATATATTAAGGCTAAAACAGATGCTGGAAGCGACAGCCGAAACCTCGGTCTCAGGGACCTTAATGAAGTAAGTCGCCATCCGGAGACAGGCTTAGATTTTATTTCAATGTCATCTGGATTAGAACCCGGACATACCGAACCAGTCCAATGTTATTGGTTTGCCTAAGAAAGGATTGTTGCCATGTCAAATCTACCGGTAAAAGTGTATTCGCTTAGTACCTGCAGTCACTGCAAATCTACCAAACGGTTTATGGATGAATGTACCGTAAAATATGATTTTGTTGATGTAGATCTGCTTGAGGGTGAAGAACGGGAGGCCATCCTTAAGGATGTAAAAAAATTGAACCCAAATTGTTCTTTTCCCACGATAATTATTGGTGACAGGGTGATAGTCGGTTATAGGGAGGAAGAAATAAAGGAGGCGCTGGGATTGTGATGAATGTAGAAGAACTTTATGAAATGTTAAAGGATGTCCAGGCGGGAAAAGGGTTTTTTTTTAACAAGGATAAGGAAAGCGTTTTTGAACTTTTGGACGCACTCATAACCAATAAAGCACGATACGGCTATATGTCTTGTCCGTGCCGTCTATCTGCCGGAGAGAAAGAAAAAGATAAAGACATTATCTGTCCTTGCGCTTATCGAGAACCGGATGTTGAGGAATTCGGAAGCTGTTATTGCAACTTATATGTGTCAAAGGAATGGAACGAAGGCCGCATCCCCCATGTTTATGTTCCGGAAAGAAGGCCGGCGGAAAAGTTTCTCTAATAATTAGAAGGTTTTTCAAAACTTGGGTTAATAAGCCGCTGTGCGAAAGATTCTCTTTTCTTACCGCTATAACAGCCTCTCGATTTCAACGATCCGGGTTCAACAGTCGCCGCAGATCATTTCTGAGCGTATGTATTATAAAACATTTTTGTATCATGAAATAAATGAGACTGATAATACTTAGATTTAATTAAATAATGTCAATCAGTTACCAGGGATTTTATTATGGTTGACCTGCTTGTCGTCAAAGAAACCGTATCGCAACAAAAAGGCTTATGTAATGAATAAGAGATGGCATAATTAATCGATTAAGCATTATAACTGCTTGAAATTAAAAAGAAGGCTTGTAACTTTGCGGTCTTTTTTTAATTTGGCATGAAACTTGAGAGTAAAACCGGATAGAGATCCCATAACCGGATATATTTATTTTTTAAAAAAGCCGGTGCTTCACACCGGGATAAAACTAGAACGTTGAGGCACTTGCGTGCCCCATTTTTTCCCCGCTATGCGGGCGGTGGTTTACTTCTGAGGAAAATACGTGAAACCATGCGATGAAAATATTAAAAAGACATTAGAGCTGGTTAACCAAATGATTCGTTTGGCGGACAAAGGCGATGTTGAAAGGGAAGACACCGGATGCGGAATTATGTATGGTATTCTCAGAGACTCTGCCTACAAAATAAAAAATATCGCAGAAGAAGAAAAAGAAGCCCACCAAAAAAAGGGGTGGTGGCATGATAATTAACCTTCTAAAACTATTGAAAGGAATTCAAAATGGCTGAAAGACTAGAAGTGTATAAGTGTAAATTATGTGGAAATATAGTAGAGGTCCTTCATGGGGGAAAGGGTGAATTGACCTGCTGCGGCGAACCAATGGTGCTGCTTGTGGCAAACACGACAGATGCGGCGCACGAAAAACACGTACCGGTTATAGAGAAAATATCCGGTGGTGTTAAGGTTAAGATTGGGGAGGTTTCGCATCCCATGATAGAAGAGCATCATATCGAATGGATTGGAATTGTTGCAGATGGAAAGGCCTATCGGCAGTTTTTAAATCCCGGTGAGGCCCCGGAGGCTGTATTTAATGTAGAGGCAAATGAGATTACCGCAAGGGGATTTTGCAATCTACACGGGCTGTGGAAAAAATGATTCCCTCTTACTGGTTTGAAAACTCATTTCTAAAAGGGTATCATGACTATCGTAAACATTTTAAACATGCTGCTAAAATAGTATGATAGGGGTATTATGATGAGCAATTGGAAATGTACGAAATGTGGCTATGCCTTGGAGGCGGATAAGCCTCCGGAGGAATGCCCGTCTTGTAAAGCTAAGTGTGAATTTGTGGACAATACGTGTTATACGCCGGATTGTGAATTTGAAGGAATTGATAAACGAATCGGATAAAAGGAGATATAAATGGCAAAGGCGCTGATTGTTTGTGAATCAAGGACCGGTGAAACTATTAAAATAGGTGAACTGATTGCCGAAGGGATTCGTTTTTTAGGGAGTGAAGTGGTTGTGGTAAAGGCAAAAGACATCAAAAAAGAGGCCGGTCTTCAAGGATATGACGCGATCGTCTTTGGATCGGCGACATATCATGGCGATATGATGCAAGGGATGAAAACCCTTTTGTTCCTTGCGGAAAAGGCCGGACTTGAAGGGAAAGTCGGTGGTGCCTTTGGTGCCTTTGGATGGAGTGGTGAGGCCCCGGACCGGATTTTTGATACCATGAAAAATATCTTTAACATGGATATGGTAAGTGGACCATTGAGATTAAAGTCAAGTTCTTTAGGCGGCGGAATGCAAATGGCTCAAGACTATGGCCGCGAAATCGCCAAGAAGATCGCCGGATAGTTTTTCCTATAAACAATCAAAGGAGGGTATTATGACAACACCACAACATTGTCCGGGTTTTGAACAGTTCAGAAACTTATCATCGATTATTTGCAAATGTCCTGAATGCGGTGCAGAGAATGAAATTTTTTCTGATGAGTTTGAAAAGAAGCATAATTGTGTTTCATGCGGTCAGAAAATAGATTTTACACAATGTAAGCCGGAGGCAGGCGCTTAAAGATAGAAGCCACGGTCGCCTTCTTTCTTGAACAAGCAATGCGAGCGCATTCCCCGTAGCTTGCTGCGGGGAAGCTTCAATCCAGCCTCATCGGTGTGGGGTTTTATAGAATCTCCGGAGTGATTGTATGAAAGTGAGCATAATATTACCAAGTGCTGTGATAATTTTTATGGCCGTCGTCGTCGGAGCGATGGTGAATAAAGGGGCTGAAACTCTCGATCTTTTTGGCGGAGAAAGAGGTGCCGTTTCTTTTCCTCACCATGCCCATCAAACCATCCTTGGCGATTGCAATACCTGCCATGCCCTGTTTCCGCAAAAACTTGGCAGTATCCAGGAGCTTATTCAGGCAGGCGAGCTTAAAAAAAAGCAAGTTATGAACGGGCATTGTAAAAAATGCCACCGGGAAATGAAAAAGGCCGGGGAAAAGACAGGTCCCACCGCCTGTTCAACATGTCACCATAAATAGTGCCTGTCGGTTAAGATTTTCGCCCGCCTTGAACTTAAAAAAATGATCTATTTTTCGTTCGGGCACCCC
>JAUXEW010000030.1 GCA_030620375.1 Desulfobacteraceae bacterium
ATCAATATTTTGGTCCTGAACCCCTTTGATTCAAGAAAGGCGGCAATGTAGCCCAACGAAATAGGCGTCATTGTCGGCGCAAACGGATTAATTTCAATCAGTAGAATGTTCATAACGTAGAAGGCTCAAACTAACGAACATGATATTTTAAAATCACAGCCCCCCCACAACACATCGCACGCGGGTCTGCACTATGCACGCCTTTATTATCAGGTGGCTTTGCTAACATTATCACAATCAAACGTCAACCAACACATTCCCTGACCAAATTTTCTCGTTATTTCATTCTTCAAAAAAAACTTGACAAACGAACCGGCTTCATCCATGAAAATATTATTTTAAAGACAAATCGTGAAATTTCATGGTATCTGTTGGGATATAAGAGGGAAACCGGTGAAAATCCGGTACGGGCCCGCCGCTGTGATCGGGGACGAACACCGCATTTAGCCACTTATCCGTTTTCAAACGAATGGGGAAGGCGCGGAAAGTAGGAAGATCCGAAAGTCAGAAGACCTGCCATTAAATTTTATGTTTGGGGCTATGGTAAATCCTCAAGCGACATGTCGCTTGAGGATTTTTTTTTGGTTCTTCCGTGGGGATGCAAGCTCATAGCCAACATTGATGATGATTGCGGCAAATCTTGACGGTTTCGTAAAAAGTCCAACTTCTGCGTTGTGCTGCATTTCGCAATCATTCAACGTACGAAAAGTACGCCTCATGATTACAAAATTTGCACGCCTTGAATTTGAACTTTTTTCGAAACCGTCTAAATCGGACTTTTTACGAGTTTGTTACTTTTTATGGCCCGAAAAATTGCATCAACTATTTTTGTTACCTTCCGGTTTGTCAAGATACGCCCGTATGGCCGAAGCCCCCGGTATTTCGCCCGGTTTCACTTAACTTTTCAACGATCTTTAATGTGGCATGGTAAACCCGCTTGATGACCATCTGTGCGATCCTGTCTCCACGGCGTATCGTATATGGAACATCGCCCATGTTTATTAAGGCTATTTTTACTTCACCCCGATAGTCCGCATCAATCGTACCCGGTGAATTAATAATGCTGATGCCGTGTTTTATGGCCAGGCCGCTCCTCGGGCGGATCTGAGCTTCAAATCCTTCCGGAATTGATACGGCAAATCCCGTGGGGATCAGCGCAATGGCACCGGGATCAAGGGCCAGATTGTCTTCTATAGCGGCACAAATATCCATCCCGGAAGAATGGTGAGTCATGTAGCGGGGCAATGGAATGTCTTTATCTGATTTTGGATTTAATCGAAGGAACTCAATCGTCGGATTTTCGGTATTCATATTTTAATCGCAATAGCGTTCAATACGCCGTGAAGGTGCCTTGTGGTGTTAGAGCGTAAGGATATCTTCAAAAGGCGCTTTATTGTCAATTTGTCCGAGAAGCGTTAAAGAAAGTTGACTGGAAGTAAAAAGGCTTTCCGTAAGATTTAAAATATCGTTTTCAGAGACCGCATCAATACGATCCAGTATTTCCTCTATCGGGATTTCTTTCCCGAAATGGATCTCATTTTGTGCCAGACGAACCATTTGATTGTCAATACTTTCAGATGCCAAAAGAAGAGATCCTTTTGTATATTCCTTGGCATCGTTCAGTTCGGCGGAACCGACCCTTTTATTTTTTAGCGACTGCATTTCTTTCAGTATCAATCCAACTGCCGTCAGAGAATTGTCGGGATCGGTGCCCACATAGGCGCCAAACATGCCGGTATCCTCAAATGAAGATAGATAAGAGTACACAGAATAGGCCAGACCCCTCTTTTCTCGAATCTCCTGAAAAAGTCTGGAACTCATGTTGCCGCCGAGGATGGTATTCATTAATGATAATGCATAACGTCTGGGATCGGTAATGCCAATGCCGGTGGTATTGATACAGATATGGACTTGTTCAAGTTCCTTGTAATTTAGGTCAATTCGTGAATATCCCGGAGGGGTAATACGCTTGGGGAACTGGTTTCCCGGCTTGAGGGACTCAAAGGCCGGCCCCACAAGATCAATCAAACGGTCATGATCAAGATTCCCCGCCGCTGAGACCACGATTCGATCGGGTTGATAATAGTTGGAAAAAATTGTTTTAATGGTTTTCGAATCAAATCGGGTGACGTTTTCTCGCGTGCCGAGGACAGACCTCCCCAAAGCATTATCTCCCCAATAGCAATTTGATGATAAGGTATGGATATATTCCTCGGGATTATCTTCCATCATACAAATTTCCTGGAAAATAACCGGCCGTTCTTTCTCAATTTCAGCTTCATCGAAAACGGAGTTTAGGAAAATATCCGAGAGGATATCGACCATTACGTTCATCCGGCTGTCCATAACCCTTGCATGATAGCACGTGTTTTCCATGGATGTAAAGGCATTGGTATGGCCGCCGATGGCGTCAAATTCCTTGGCGATTTGGTAGCCGGTCCGTTTCTTAGTCCCTTTAAAGAGCATGTGCTCGATGAAGTGGGAAATTCCATTTTCTAAATCCGATTCATCGCGCGCTCCCACATTTACCCACATCCCCATGGATACCGATCGAACATGAGGGATTTTTTTGGACAGAATCCGTATGCCGTTGCTAAGAAGGGTGCTTTTTGATGATTCAGTCATTTTTCTTTCCGATACTTTTCCCTTCAAGCGCCGCCTTGTGACTTAGACGAATTTTTCCGTCCTTTGAGATTTCAAGAACTTTAACCTTGATTCGATCGCCTTCCTTAACAACATCTGAAACGCGTGTAACCCGGTGTTCGGCAAGTTGTGAAATATGGACAAGTCCGTCCGTTCCCGGCATAATCTGGACAAAGGCTCCAAAATCCATAATTTTTACAACCGTTCCCTCATAAAATTTTCCTACTTCAGGCTCCATGGTGATTTCGCCGATTAAAGATAGGGCCTTATCCGCCTCATCCTTTGAAACGGCGGCAATTTTAACCATACCGGAATCGTCGATTTCAATTCGTGTGTTGGTTTCACTTTGAATGGAACGGATCATTTTACCACCGGGGCCGATGATTTCTCGAATCTTTTCGGGATTAATTTTGATGGTGACTATTTTTGGTGCATAGGGAGAAATTTCTTCGCGGGATTCCTTTAATGCTTCCAGCATTCGATCCAGAATGAATAATCTTCCGATTCGCGCCTGTTCTAAGGCTTTTGCCATGATATCCCGTGACAGCTCATGAATTTTAATGTCCATCTGAAGCGCGGTAATACCATCCTTTGTGCCGGCGACCTTAAAATCCATGTCTCCCGTATGGTCCTCATCACCCAGGATGTCAGAAAGGATAACCACATTATCTTCATCTTTCACCAACCCCATGGCAATTCCTGCGACAGGCGCTATAATGGGAACACCGCCGTCCATTAGCGCCAGAATTCCGGAGCAGACCGTCCCCATCGATGAAGAACCGTTAGATTCAAAGACTTCAGAAACTATACGAATCGTATAATCAAATTTGTCTTTGGGAGGGAGAACTTTCTCTATGGCCCGGGTTGACAGCCCGCCATGTCCTATGTCCCGTCTGCTTGGTCCGGCGATACGTTTGACTTCTCCAACGGAATATGGCGGAAAGTTATAGTGCAGCATAAAGGGCCTCATTTCTTCGCCGGATAATGTTTCTACGCGTTGTTCGTCTTGTCCGGACCCTAAGGTCATTACACCGAGGACCTGGGTCTCTCCGCGGGTAAACAGCGCACTTCCGTGAGGTCTTGGAAGAAGGCCGACTTCACAGGAAATAGGCCGTATTTCGTCAAATTTTCTGCCGTCTATCCGGCGGTTTTCTTTAAGAATCAAGTCACGGCAGATTTTCTTTTGAAGATCGTCAAATATTTCATATACTTCTTTGTTACGCTCAAGGTATTCCTCGCCAAGCTGTTCAAGTATTTCCAGTTTAATTTCGCGCAGCGCTTTTTGACGTTTAATTTTTTCCGGTATCAGAACTGCTTCATACAGGGGTGTTGTTGCTTTATCTTCAATTGTTTGAACGAGTTTTTGATCTTTTTCAGGGAGTGAAAAAGGACGTTTCGATACCCCACAGGTTGCTTTTAGTTCGGCTTGTAAATCGATGAGCCCCTGTATCGCTTTATGGCCAAAAAAAATGGCTTCCAGCATGTCCGATTCACTGGCCATTTCACCGCTGCCTTCCATCATGACAACACCGCTTTTAGAACCGGCTACAATAATGTTGATATCGGATTTTTCCCAATCTTCAATGATGGGATTGATTTTGAATTCCCCGTTGATTCGCCCTACCCTTACGGCAGCGATGGGTCCCGCAAACGGGATGTCCGATGTTTCAAGGGCTGCAGATGCACCGATCATGGCCAGCGTATCCGGGTCATTTTCCTGGTCCATGGACAAAACGGTGGCGATAATTTGTGTTTCGTTTCTGTACCCTTTAGGGAAAAGCGGACGAATGGGGCGGTCGATCAGACGGGCGGTTAAGGTTTCTTTTTCACTCGGCCTTCCGATTTCGCGTCTGAAATAATTCCCCGGTATACGGCCGGCGGCATATATTTTTTCTTGATATTCAACCGTAAGCGGCAGGAAGTCGGTGTCGCGTTTTTCCTCAGAAGAAACAACCGTAACCAGTACAACGGTATCTCCGTATTGAACTACAACCGCACCTGACGCCTGTTTTGCAATTTTTCCGGTTTGGATGCTCAGCGTCCTTCCGCCGAGTTCTGTTTTAAATGTCATTTCCATAATTTACTCCTAACATGATGAATTAGCACAGCCCTTATACTCGTGTATCATCACTATTGCCGCTGTTAAAATGCGTCTCGGTATCGGCAGGGTCACACAAAGGTACAGGGCCGTCTGAAATGTTTGATTATCTTCTAAGACCAAGCGACTCGATCAAGGTTCGATATCGTTTAACGTCTTTCTTTTTAACATAGTTTAAGAGTCTGCGCCGTTTTCCAACCAACATTAATAACCCTCTCCTGGAATGGTGGTCTTTTTTATGAGTCTTCAAGTGTTCGGTCAGGTAAGAGATACGATGAGTTAAAAGACCAACCTGAACCTCAGGCGATCCAGTATCTGTTTCATGGGTCTTTAGTTGATCGATTACTTCTTTTTTGTCCTCTGATGTGTAAGCCACTTTATTTTTGTCCTCCTCAAATACTTACATGTTGTTATAAGGTTGTCATCTCGACGGTTTCATCAATTTTGAGAGCTTTTTTCAAAGGCATCTTCTCGTGTTATGAAGCAAAAACGCAACAGTATCTATAATGATCCAACCTGTTAACGTTGTTCAAAACGGCAATAAGATTGCCATGTTCATCAATTATTTTTATCAAACCTTCTGTTTCTCTTATGACTTTTGGACTCAGAGCCATTTTTTTTAACAAAACGCCGTTTTTTATTTTTTTAACCCAGTCACTGGTAACTGCAAATTCCGGGATACCCCGTAAGGCATTTTTCATGCTGATCACCTGCTCGAAAATGGTTCCGGACAATGCCATTGCTTTAAGCTCTGATAACGGGACCGCTTCATTTAACGAGAACCCACTGCTTTCAATGCGTCTTAATTCTTTCAGATGACCGCCGCATCCGAGAAACTCTCCAATATCCGCACCCAAGGTTCGGACATAGGTGCCGGCGGAACAGGAAGTCTCAAACCGAATTTCCGGCAGATTGATGTCAAGAATATTGATGTATGAAATATAAAGCCGCCGGGCCGGTTTTCGAACAGGCTTGCCCGCTCTGGCCAGTTTGTGCAACGGCACTCCCTTAAACTTTAAAGCTGAATAAACCGGTGGTTCTTGCTCAATGCTCCCTTCAAACTGTTTAACCGCATTTTGTAATGTTTCTACAGAAAAATTTACGTTCTTACTGGTTGAAACAATGGCTCCCGTTGAATCCTGCGTGTCGGTTGATACCCCTAAATGGAGAATCCCAACGTATTTTTTATGGTCTTTCAATAAGAATCCCGCCAGTCTGGTGGCTTTGTTGATACAACATATCAGAACGCCGGTTGCAAATGGATCCAGTGTTCCTGTATGCCCGACCTTTTTTGCCTTCAACAGCCGTTTTACGTTGCTCACTACAGTGGCGGAAGTTATATTTGCGGGTTTGTCCACAACTAAAATCCCGCTTAGATCATGGTCCATACCCAACCGTCAAATCGTTTCAGCCAGTTTAAGAAGCTTCGATTTTATCTCACTGATGGTTAATTCAGTACTAAACCCGGCGGCATTACGATGGCCCCCACCACCAAAAGCAGAAGCAATGGCCGCCACATCTACCGTGCCGTCGGAACGGAGACTCACATGGTAACAATTCTCAGAGACCGGTTCTTCGGTTCTGTTTCCGTTTAGTTGGTGCTGTATCAGCGCTGCAACTTTAATATCCTTTATGTTCCTGGCATAATTTAAAAAGCCATCCGTATCTTCCGGGTGAGTGTTGGTTTTTTCGAAGACATCTCGTGTAAGGGTCATAATGGATAATTTGCCGGTTGCTGAAATTTCAAGGGAATCCAGTGCCCGATTTAATAATTTTAGTCTTCCTAATGAAAAAGGGCCGTAAACATGTTCCGCCACATAAGATGGATCCACACCATATTCAACCATTTCTTTACAGATGGCAAAAGCGCTCTCGTTGGTATTAGAAAAGCGAAATGAGCCGGTATCCGTTAAAATTCCCGTATAAATAGAAGTTGCAATGGCTTTGGTTATGCGAACGCCTATATTTTTTATTATCCGATAAACAATTTCTGCAGTGGCGCATGCCCACGTATCGATGAGTTGAATAGTACCAAAATTCGTATTGGTAGTATGATGATCGATGTTGATGATCTCCGGTATCTGTTTGATGGTTGAAGCGGCCTTTCCCACTCGATCGATATTGCTGCAGTCAAGAATCACCGCAACGTCACACCCGTTCAAACCATTAATGGTTCGCACAATACGATCACTAGCCGGCAGAAAACGATAAACCGCCGGAATGGCACTTTCACTGTACAGGGTTATTTTTTTCCCCAAGCTTTCGAGGGAAAGTCCCAGTGCTGTCAATGAACCGACCGAATCACCGTCAGGGTCAACATGTGCGGCAAGCAAAATGTTTTTACTGTTGTTAAAATGATGTATTATTTGTTTCATCATCGTTTTGAACTAGCCTTAACAGCTCATTTATCTGTGATGCATAATCGAATGATTCGTCAAAATAGAATTCGATTTTGGGCATATAGCGCAGGCCCAGTTGACGAGCGAGAGATCGTTTTAAATAGCCATGGGCGCTTTTAAAACCGTCGGCGGCCTCTTTTTTGGTTTTTTGGTCCCCTGCCAGAGTAAAATAAACTCGTGCAATCCTTAAGTCGTTCGTTAACTTCACTTGCGTAATCGTTACCATCTCAAGTCGCGGGTCATTGATACTTTTTTTTAAAATGGTTGTAAGGTTTTTTTTTATATGGCCGCTAACTTTTTCTGCCCGGGTAAATGATGTCATAAACTGATTATTTCCATTTCCGTATCAATGAGTTCTGCCAGACCGATTTCATCCGCCATATTGAATAACAGGTCAATTTTTGAATTGATTACATTAATACTGTTGCCGGCAAAAGCGAATCCGATTTCCGCCCTTTGATGCATCTCATTTGAACCGACTTCGGCAATCGATACGTTAAAATTGTTTTGAATCTTATGGATGACAGATTTTACTATTTTTCTTTTGCCTTTTAAAGAACGGCAATCATGCAACCGGAATATGATTTTACCTATGCCGACAACCATAAGATCCTAGATAGAGCCCATCCATAAATGGCTATTTTCCGGCTTTCGCCGGAATGACAAAAAAGGACGTTTTTTGACTTTTTGCGAAACCGTCAGATTTCCGGCTTGATTTCTTCCATGTAGAAGCACTCAATTATATCAGCGATCTTAATATCATTGTAGTTTTCAATCCCGATTCCACATTCAAAGCCGTTCTGGACTTCCCTCACATCATCTTTAAAACGCCGTAAAGATGATATTTTCCCCTCATATAAGACGACACCATCTCTGATCAGGCGAGCCTGCTGCCCGCGCTGAATCTTGCCATCGGTAATATAACAGCCCGCGATAACACCAATTTTCGGAACATGAAATGTTTCTCTCACCTCTGCGCTACCTAATACCTTTTCTTCAAAAGTCGACGACATCAACCCGAGAATGGCGCTTTGGACATCTTTGATAACATTATAAATAACGTTATAATAACGGATATCTACGTTTTCATTTGTGGCAAGCGCTTGAACTTTTGAATTGGGACGAACATTAAAACCGATGATGATCGCATCGGAAACCATCGCCAGCGGGATATCGGATTCAGCGATGGTCCCTGTAGCCGCATGGATGATGTTAATTTTTACTTCATCATTGGATAGTTTGACCAGGGAGTCTTTAAGCGCTTCGATGGAGCCCTGAACATCCGCTTTGATAATGATATTCAAGTCTTTGACTTCACCTTCCTGCATTTGTTGGAAAAGGTTTTCCAGGTTTAATCTTTCGGTACGGGCCAATTCTTTGGCGCGCTGCTTCTGAATCCGATGATTACTGACTTGTTTCGCGTTTTTTTCGTCGGCAAGTATGATGAATTCGTCGCCCGCGCTGGGAACACCGGTTAGGCCGATGATTTCCGCAGGCATTGACGGGCCTGCCGATCCGATCTGATGCCCCCTATCATCCAAAAGTGCTCGAATTTTTCCATAATGGATCCCACAGACCACGGATTCTCCCGTATGAAGGGTTCCGTCCTGAACCAGAACCGTGGCTACCGGACCCCTGCCTGAGTCAAGTTTCGCTTCAACGACATGGCCGTTTGCAGGCTTTTCCGGGTTTGCTTTAAGTTCCATTAGCTCGGTTTGAAGCAGTATCATTTCAAGGAGATCTTCAATCCCTTTTCCCTGTTTCGCCGAAATGTTAATAAATATGGTATCTCCACCCCAGTCTTCCGGTGTTAGCCCTGTGTCCGCGAGCTCACGCTGCACACGATCAGGCTCTGCATTAGGCTTGTCAATTTTATTAATCGCTACGATAATCGGAACATTTGCGGCCTTAGCGTGATTGATGGCCTCAATGGTTTGAGGCATAACGCCGTCATCGGCGGCGACGACTAATATTACAATGTCCGTAATGCTGGCACCCCGAGAGCGCATAGCCGTGAATGCTTCATGACCGGGTGTGTCCAGAAAAACGATTTGTCCCCGGTCTGTATTGACATGGTAGGCACCGATGTGTTGCGTAATTCCGCCTGCTTCCTGCTCGGTTACGTTGGTTTTTCGAATAACGTCGAGTAGTGATGTCTTTCCGTGATCTACATGCCCCATAACGGTGACTATCGGTGGTCGGGGTACGAGTTTGTCAGGATCGTCAGACACAACCTTTAAAATCGATTCTTCCGCGAAGGAAGCCTTCTCTACTTCATAATCGAATTCTGCCGCAACCAGAACAGCTGTATCAAAATCAATCGTCTGATTAACCGTAGCCATGGTTCCCAAGTCCATCAGATTCTTAATAATTGCAGTGGCTTTTATGCCCATCCGCTTGGCAAGATCAGACAGCACGATGGTCTCATCAATTTTAATTCGTCGTTTGATTGCTTTAGGCGTTGTTATCTTTGGTTTTTGACCTTTAGCAGCCTTTTTTGCCTTTTCACCTTTGCGGAGTTTTCGAACCCGGTTTTCTTTTGAGTAAAGGTCTTTACCTTCGACGATCGCCTTTTTTCGAAAAGATGTTTTCTTTTTGAAAAACCGAATATCCCTATTCTCTTCGTCGGGTTTCTTTTTCCCGCTTTTTTTCTTCTTCTCCTTTACCGCAACCTCTTTTTTATCGAGTATGATTTCCGGTTTTCCGGTTGTTACGGGGGGCTTTCTTTTAATGTCTTTTAGTTTTACCGAAATTGGTGTCACATCAGCAGGCTTACCGTCCGGCACTTTCCTTTTTTCCGCTTTTTCTTTGGGCGTTATGGTTTCAGAGGGTTCCGCCGGTGCCGGTATTGGACCGAGTTTTATTATTTTTGCCGATGCTTCTTTTTTCCGCCGCTTTTTTTCCGCCGGCTTTTTTGGTTTTCCTTTTTTCCGCGGTTTTGGCACGGATTTAATGGGGCGCTCTGAAGGTGTTGCTGTTTCAACCGGTTCTTTTGATTCGGGTTCTTCAGCCGGCGGAGCAGGTGGAACGGGTTGGGCGATTGCTTCAGGCGTTTCTTCGGGTACGGACGTAAGTTCCGCATCCGGTTTTTCCTGCGGCGGCGCCTCTTTTTTAGCTTTTTTTCGTCTACGAATAACTGTCGGTTTAACTCGAGTCTCTTCTATCAAACCGGTTGGTTTTTTTTGAAGCTTACGCTTGAATTCAGATGCCGCTTCTTCTTCAAGCGTATTGGTATGGGTCACGACTGAATAGCCAAAATGATTTAGCTTTTCAATCAGCTCATTGTTTGTCATGTTAAGGTCTCTGGCAAGTTCGTAGACTCTGATTTTTGCCATTCATTCCCCTCCAAAAAAATCCGGTTTTGTCCTGCCCGGTCGATCTTTACGAAGTATTATGTTTCGGTAAAAAATCGGTTTCGGGTCATTTTTTAGTTCAAGTCGGCTTGTCAGTCTTTTTCTGGTGTATCTTTTTCTTTTTCCACATCCATATCCGAAACATTATTTTCTTTGGATGTTTCATTGTTCTTTTCAGAATTGGCTACATATTTTTTTGCATTTTCGATGAGTTTAATAGCCTTTTCTTCGTCTATGTCTTTAATTTGAATTAAATCTTCAACCGATGCCTGGCTTAGTTCTTCAGCCGATATAAAACCATTTTTATGCAAGTCATCCGCCAACTCCTTTTCAATATCCGGCAAATGGACCAATGAATCATATCCGTCCTTCATGGCCTGGCTGTAACGGTTTTCACTAATTACGTCCAGGTACCATTCCGTCAATTTTGAAGCCAGTCTGACGTTCTGCCCTTTCTTCCCGATTGCGAGGGAAAGGGATTCATCGGGGACGATAACTTCCATAGATTTATTTTCCTCATCGATGATGACTCTGGATATTTCCGCAGGTGCCAGTGCATTGCAGACAAATTTTGCCGGATCCATGTGATATGGAATAATATCGATTTTTTCGCCGCGAAGCTCTTGCACCACGTTTTGCACCCGGCTTCCTTTCATTCCAACACATGCCCCCACCGGATCAATGTCGGAGTCGTTCGTCGATACGGCTATTTTTGACCGAACACCGGGTTCTCGAGCCGCCCCTATGATTTTGACGATTCCCTCAGCAATTTCGGGAACTTCAGTTTTAAACAGGTCGATCAAAAAATTAGAATGCGTTCTTGAAAGAATGATCTGCGGACCCCGCGATTCAGGAAGTACGTCAAGAATGTAAGCCCTGATTCGATCCCCACGGCGATAGGTCTCTTTGGGGACCTGTTCACGATAGGGAAGAATTCCTTCGGTATGTCCCAGGTTTACAACAATATCTCTGCGATCAAAACGCTGGACAATGCCATTAATAATTTCACCTTTACGATCAATGTAACCGGCATAGACAGAATTTCTTTCCGCATCTTTCATTTTCTGGATAATAACCTGCTTTGCCGATTGAGCGGCAATTCTTCCAAAGGTGGTCGTATCCATTTTTGAGCCGAGACTGTCACCGATTTCGCACTCCGGATCCAACTCATATCCTTCTTCAACCGTAATTTGGAGATCAATATCCGTAATGACCTCAACCACTTCTTTGAATTGAAAGACTTCAAACTCGCCAGCGTCTTCATTAAACTGAACTTCTATATCAATCTTGCTGCCAAACTTTTTCCGAGCAGCGGATTTAACGGCTTCTTCAAGTGCTCGGATTAAAATTTCACGGTCTATGCCCTTATCTCGACTCACCTGCTCAATAACACGCTTAATATCTGTTATAAGCATTTGTTCTCTCCGTAATTATTAACAAGTCGCGCTTTAGTAATTTCCTGATAGGGAATGGCGACGATTTTGTCATTTAACATCAATGTGACGGTTCCTTCTGTTATTCCCAAGAGCTTTCCGGTGAAGCTTTTTTGCCCGGCAAAGGATTTCCGGGTTTTGATCTTTGTTAGTTTCCCTTTAAATCGTTCAAAATCACTTGCTTTACCCAATGGACGCTCCGGGCCTGGAGAAGAAACTTCCAGATTGTAAATCAGGCCATTGTCAAGATATATATCTAACAGGTCCCCCAGTTGTCGGCTGACATGCACGCAATCATTTAGTCCAACCCCTCCCGGTTTATCAATATAAACGCGAAGTATTCTGCCGCTTGTCTCTCTTTGGTACTCAATATGAACCACTTCCAATTCTTCAGCTTCACACAACATTTCAGCCAACTCATACACCCGTGCAAGTGGTTCTTCAGTAACCTCCGAAGCATATTTGTTTTTATCTTCCGGTCTTTTGTTTTTTATATTTTGAGTTTTCAATGGCCTAATTTTTATTTCAAAAAACAAAAACGGGCTTTAGCCCGTTTTCAGTCATTTAGTTAGATCTTGCTTGGTACAGATGAACGATATCTGTTTTAGAAAATTAACATAAGAAAAATAATCTCCCGTCCACAATCATAATGAAAATCTCTAACCAAAACAACTTTTAAACGAAAACGGCAAAACATTTCTGGAGCGGGCAACGAGATTCGAACTCGCGACACCAAGCTTGGGAAGCTTGTACTCTACCAGCTGAGCTATGCCCGCTACCGGCACAATGATTTAAGCTAAAAATGCACCAATGTCAATAACTTTCCAACAATATTAATTTGGATATTAAGAAACCGTTAATCAACAATCATTCGGATGCTTTCCAATTCTTTTCGGATTTCTTTCAATAAAGCATTGAATTCATTGCGATTTTTTGGATGGGATGGGGATTTTAAGTGTTGCTTTGCACCCTGGATGGTGTATTTTTTTTTATAGAGGAGAAACTTGATTTTTAATATTAATTCGACATCATTTTTTCGATAAAGCCGCTGGCCCGAAGGCGTTCGTTTTGGGTTGATTTTTGCAAACTCGGTTTCCCAAAATCGAAGGACATAAGTTGGAACTCCTGTGATTTCACTAACTTCTCCAACCTTAAAGTACAGCTTGTCCGGTAGTTGCGGTTGATTATACTGATGATCTCCCATCTTATAAACAGGGCCTTATAAGTAAGGGGTTAGGTTGGAAGTGCGGCATCAAACAGTCGAATAATCTCATCCGCTATGGTTTTATGGAGCTGATTGATCTCATCATCAGCCAATGTTCTATCGGCCGATCTGTAGATTATTCTGAAAGAGATGCTCTTTTTGCCGCGTTGAACCGACTCTCCTTCAAATACATCAAACAGATGAACACTTTCAATAAGTTTTTCATCAATATTCCGTATGCTTTCCAGAATTTTTTGGGCTTCCATCTTTTTGTCGATAATCAACGTGACGTCTCTGGAAACCACCGGATATTTCGGCAACGGTTTTGCCTGTTTCGTGCTGGGGACCAGCGGCATCAGGATATCCAGATTGAGTTCAAAAAAATAGGCCGTTTGTTTCAAGTCAAAGTTTTTTAAAACTTCGGGATGCAGTTCACCCACCATACCGATTTCGGCTTCTCCGATTTCAATCCCTGCGGTATAACCGGGTCGAGTGTAATAGCACTTATCCAGTGGTATTTTGGTAAATTCTACAGGACCAACATCCAAAACCATCAGAAGACCTTCCACAGCACCTTTTATATCATAGAAATCACATGAGGTGCCGGTGTCATGCCAGGTTTGATCAATTCGGGTCCCCGTCCAAAGAGCGGTCAAAAATTCAATTTCTTCCGGAAGGTTATCAGGACCGTTCCCGAGAAATATTTTACCAATTTCAAACAGCTTAAAATTGTTGGCCTGTTGAGAAAGGTTGTGATGCATGGACCCGAGAAGGCTGGGAAGCATGACGGTTCTCATCTCGGTCTGATCTTCCCTAAGGGGGTTTAATATGGTTACGGTTCTCCTCCGGGGGTCGTCAGGCGGTAGTTTAAGTTGGTTGCAAGCGTCGCTGCTGGTGAAACTATAATTGACGGCTTCTGAAAAACCAAACCCGACCATCAATTTTTTTATTTTTTTCCTCAAAATCAAGGCCGGTTCAGGTGGTTCAGACTGAGGCGTTATCAGCGGGAAGGTGGTAGGGATACGGTTGTATCCGTAAAGACGGGCAATTTCTTCTATCAGATCGACCGGTCTTTTTATATCAACTCTGTAAGGCGGCGGAATGACTTTAAGCCGATCGTTATTATCCACAGAGACGTTAAACTCGATAGATTCCAAAAGGGCTTTGACCTTGTGCTGATCCAAGTCAAGTCCAAGTAAACGGTTTGCTTTCTGAACACTGAGATCGATCACTTTCCTATGTTTCAAGCCAGGGTATTCATCAATCGTGCCGTCGATTAAAGTTCCTTTTCCGATTTCTACCATCAGCTGAGCCGCTCTGTTTAAGGCCGTGACCGTTCCTTCCGGGTTGACACCTCGTTCGAATCGGTGGGAAGCGTCTGTATTTATACCCAGCCTTTTTGATGTTTTTCGTATGCTGACCGCAGAGAAATGCGCACTTTCGATCAGAACCTGTTTTGTGGTTTCTTTTATTTCCGAATTCAGCCCCCCCATAACACCGGCAATGGCAACCGGATTTTCGCCGTCACAAATCATCAGCATGTCTTTGGAAAGGGCATGTTCTTTGCCGTCGAGGGTTGTAAACACTTCACCGTCTTTAGCCGTTCGAACGACGATTCGATGTTCGGCTAAGCTATCGAAATCAAAGGCATGGAGGGGTTGGCCGGTTTCCAACATAACAAAGTTCGTGATGTCGACAATGTTATTAATCGGTCTTAATCCAACCGATAAAAGGCGGTCTTGAAGCCAGAATGGGGAGGGGGAAACCGTAATCCCTTCAATCAGTCTGGCGGCATACCTCGGGCAGTGATCCGGGGATTCAATGCTGACAGCGGCATGTGATGTAATATCACCTTTCGGCCGGGTTGCAAATTTGATTTCAGGGTAGTTGACCGATACGCCCTGGATGGCCGCTACTTCCCGTGCAACACCAATGAAACTAAGACAATCCGGTCGATTTGGGGTCAAGTCGATAGCCATTACCATATCGGAAAGATCGAGTGCCTTCGATAGCGATAGTCCGGGTGATAAAGACGGATTTAGGGGCATAAGGCCGGATCGATCCGAACCGAGTCCCAACTCGGCTTCACTGCAAAGCATCCCCTCTGAGACTTCCCCGCGGATGACACTTTTTTCAATGGTCGTCCCATCTAACAGCAAGGTGCCGGGGAGTGCCACCGGCACAATAAGATCCTTGTCCGCATTTGGCGCCCCGCAAACCACGCGAATCAAACGATCTCCAAGATCGACATTACAGATTTTTAGCTGATCAGCGTTGGGATGAGGAGACATCTCGACGATCCGGCCGACAAAGAAGGTGTCTATATATTCATATCGATCTGACAGGGATTCCACTTCAAGTCCGACCATGGTTAGCGCATCAACCAGTTTGTTGATGTCTATTTCCACAGGGACATACTCATTGAGCCAGCTCAAACTAACTTTCATTTTAAAATTGCCTTAAAAACCTTACGTCATTTTCAAAGAATTTTCGAATATCGTCAATTTTGTATTTGAGCATTGCAATCCGATCAACGCCCATGCCGAATGCGAATCCGGTATAACGGGTCGTGTCGTATCCGACGTTTTCGAATACTGCGGGGTGCACCATACCCGAACCGAGAACCTCAAGCCAACCGGTATGAGAACAGACACGGCAACCGCTTCCCCTGCATATGAGACAGAGAATATCCACTTCAGCACTGGGCTCGGTAAAAGGGAAAAAACTGGGGCGGAATCGGAGGGATGTTCGGTCGTCAAACATCTGGTGTACAAATGTGGTCAGTATTCCCTTCAAATCACCGAATGACGTATTTTCATCCACTAACAGTCCTTCCACTTGATTGAACATCGGCGTGTGGGTGAGGTCTGAATCACAACGGTAGACTTTGCCCGGCGCAATAATTCTCAATGGGGGAGGGGTTTTTTCCATCACCCGTATTTGCATAGGAGAAGTATGCGTTCTTAAAACAACATCTTCTGAGATAAAAAAAGTATCCTGCATATCCCGGGCCGGATGGTCTTTTGGGAAGTTAAGGGCCTCGAAATTATAATAATCCTTTTCGACCTCCGGCCCTTCGGCAATATGAAATCCCAGCTTGGCAAAAATATCACAGATTTCCCATGTAACCTGAGTGACCGGATGTAAAGATCCTTGAATCATAGGCCGTCCGGGCAATGAAACGTCTAAGCCGTCGTCAAATTCAGACCGATCTTTTTCAAGGCGTAGTTTGGCCGCATTAACGAATTGGGAGATCTGTTTTTTTACCTGGTTCGCTTTTTTTCCTTCTTCAGGTCTTCTCTCCGGCGGAAGCTCGGAAATATTCCTTAGATATTGGGTTACGATGCCTTTTCGACCCAGATATTTAACCGATAAGGCGTTTAAAGTATCAACGTCCGAAGCGATCTCTAATTCATTAATGGCTTCCTTTTTTATCCGTTCTATGGTCTGTTTCACTTTTTAAGCTCTGGCTTCTATAAAGGTTAACGCGCAAACTAAAAATTTACCGGTTATTTTTAACGATCTATAAATAACCGGGAGCCGTTTAAAGTTGCTGTGACGCCAGATTGGTTATCTCTGTGAATCCTGAGGGATCAGAAACGGCCAGTTCCGCCAATACTTTTCTGTCAAGTTCAACATTTGCAAGCTTTAACCCGTGAATGAATTTACTGTAGGTCAGATCGTTCATTCTGGCTGCGGCATTAATTCTGGCTATCCAAAGCCTCCTGAAGTTTCGCTTTCGAGCTTTGCGGTCCCGGTAGGCATACATCAGTGCTTTGTCTACGGCATCAGCGGCAGTACGGTATAATTTGCTTCTTCCGCCACGAAATCCCTTTGCCAGTTTTAAAACCCTGTTTCTGCGTTTTCTGGCTTTAGATCCTCGTTTAACTCTCATGATCGTTCTCCTTATTAATCCAAAAACTTTAGCCGTTTGGCAACAGTCTTTTTATTTCTTTGGCGTCTGCTTTTTTAATGGTTTGGAGTTGTCGAAATGACCGTTTCCGTTTCGTGCTTTTTTTAGTTAAAATATGATTGGCATTGGATTTGGAAAAGACGAAATTTCCTTTCCCTGTCTTTTTAAAACGCTTGGCTGCAGCCCTGTTTGTTTTTATTTTTGGCATTATTGCCTCCTTTTTGATTTTCAGTTTTTCAACCAGCGACCCAACCCACTACGATTATGGGAGAATTTGTTGCGCCTGGCTTCAGTCGCGTCAGCCAAAAGATAGATGGCGTGAGCCATGTCACTTAAAAAAGCTCACGCCATCTTTAGAGACCTTTGCAAAACGCTCCTTTTTGCCCAATTAGCGCTGAAAAGCTTCACTAAAGTGCCTGTGTCAGGCTCAAATTTTGCACGTAGTGAAGCTTTTTAGCGCTA
>JAUXEW010000169.1 GCA_030620375.1 Desulfobacteraceae bacterium
AAAATTTTCAAGGGAAATCTCCTGCCTGTTGATTTCAATTTCTTGATCGATATCAATGAGCAATAGCCGAGTGCAGGTATCTAAAACCGGTGAAACCCTTTTATGAAATATGGGGATGGCAATTCGGATCATTTCTAATCCTCTTCTTGATCATAGGCATCTGACTCAAAGTCGGTTTGTTTTAGAATTAAAAATGGTTTAGAAACAGGGAACAAATTGTACCATTTCCCTTGGCGCAAAAGAAACAAACTGACACCTGGAAAATGTCTCGAGGAACTGCTTTAGCTGCTCCGGTGCGACTATTGCAAACGCTATCGCCTCAAAACTCCATTACTTTTCCTACATGATTAAAAAAGAAGCGATCTTTGAAATGCTGCATCAAGGCCATGGATGCGGGCATTCCGGTGCAATGAGACACCCCGATATGCGCCACTTTGAATTCTTCCAGTTTTGCAATGCTTTGGTCGATCTGGTCGGAGCCTGCACGAAAAAGATGCGTCCCGCCCACAACCGCATAAATTTTCTTTTCTCCTGTAATCTCTTGGGCATGCATTATGGTGTTGATCATACCATGGTGGGCACATCCCAGTATCACGACCAATCCTTTTGACGTTTTAACAACCAGTGCTTGATCGTCCGGAATCCTGTCCGGTTTATATTCTCCTTCGATTTTGACAAACAAATTATTGTCAATGGATTCAAATGGGGTTTTCATGGGCACCTCCCCGGTAACAACAATTTGGTCAGTGATCCAGACAGGTTCCCGGTTCAGAGTAAATGAGGCACCAAGGTATTCCAGCTCTTCCCTCGTATGGGGGATCCCGATGAAATGCATCCGGCTACCGGTTGATTCAGGCCGGGCAGCATATTTATGTGCCCAAGCTTCAGGGTGCATGATGACCGGTAGCTTCGTGTCCAATGTCTGAAAAAGGTGACGAAGCCCACCGGTGTGGTCTTTATGGCCGTGGCTGATGACGATACGGGTAATTCGGCTCAGGTTGATTCCATTTTGAACCGCATTGCGCACCACGGAATCCGTCATTCCGGTATCCAGCAGGATCGTCTCCTCCCCGCACTCCACAAGAATACTCAAACCCCATTCACCGATGAAGCCTAATGAGCCTACCAGGTTGTCACATAGAGTTGTTAAACGTACGTCCATATTCATTATCCCTTCATCATCAGAGAGGGCAGAAAAGTGACAATCTGTGGAAAAGCAATCAGTACCCCCAGGGTTAAAAAGTCCATACATAGAAAAGGTATAATTCCTTTGAAGATTGTCAGGGAAGGGATATCCGGAGCGACACTGTTGACCACATACACATTGAGACCCACCGGTGGGGTTATCAAACAAATTTCACCCATCTTGACGACGATAACGCCAAACCAAATGGGATCATATCCCAGTGCGACCACCGGCGGAAAAACAATCGGCAGCGCCAAAAGCATCATGCCGATGAGATCCAGGAACATGCCTAGAAACACAAACAGTCCAAGTATTCCTCCCAATATGACGATCCGGGGAACCGGCAACGCCACTACCGCCTCGCTGAAGGCTGAAGGCAGGCCGGTGAGAGCTAGAAACCGGACAAAAATCAGGATGCCCACAATAATGCTAAAAATCATTACGGTTGCCCGTCCGGTATCCAGAAGTGCCAGCTTGAATTTTTTTAAATCCAGTCGTTTCGCGAGGAGTCCAATAAAGAGCACACCTGCGGCCCCAGCTCCACCTGCTTCGGTAGGCGTAAAAATACCCGTGTAAATCCCCCCCAGCATCAGTGTCAGGATAGCCAACATTCCCCATGTATTCTTCAAGGAAATGATCCTGACTTTCCATGTGGCCTTTTCAAGCGGAAGTGCCAGAGAAGGGTTGAGTTTAACCCGCATTTGAATCATAACTGCATAGATGACCGCTGACAGTATCCCCGGCAACAATCCGGCCATAAGTAAAAACCCCACCGACTGTTCGGTGATAATACCGTAGATAACCAGCGGGACGCTGGGCGGTATGAGGGTGGCAATCGTCCCACCTGCTGCTACCGCCCCGGCGGCAAATCCCGGATCGTAACCGTATTTTCTCATCTCCGGGATCGCCATCTTGCCCATCACTGCCGCGGATGCGACACTGCTCCCGGTACAGGCCGCAAAACCGGCGCATCCATAGGTGGTGGCAATGGCCATCCCTCCGGGAAGATGGCCGAACCACTGTCTGGCCGTATGAAAAATATCTTTGGTCAGGCCGGAAAAAAAACCGAGATATCCCATGATAATAAAGAGAGGTATCACACTCAGGGAATAATGAGCGGCAATGCCATGGGGCAAATAGCCCGCCAAACTAAAGGCCACCTTCCATCCTTTTAAGGCGGCAACACCTCCAAAAGCCACAAGAGGGGCCACAAAAGCGATGCGCATCCCCAAAAAAATCAAAATTACCATGACAGTCAATGCCACGTACCCGACAATTAAAGGTTCCATAAATACCTACTCCAAATCTCTGATCTCAACGCCGGTATAGGCCTGTCCGATGTGCTTTATGATCTGTAAAAAAAACCGGGTACAAAGAAAGAACGACCCCAATGGCACGCACAGTTTTGAAGGCCATGTCGGGGTATATAGATATTCAGTCACATCACCCATCTGATAGGCGTCTATCGTTCCCTTAAATGAGGCGATGCAAATTATGCCGTAGGCTATCAGTGCCAGAAAAATTGATAACGCCTCGACCAAATGATAAGTCCGCCCGGTGAATTTGTTGATGACCATATCCATTCGGATATGGGCACCGACTCTTTGAGTATAACCGATACCCAAAAAAACGATGGCGGCCATCATCAATTCGACGTCTTCCACGTATCCTGGTATCGGACGATTGAATGCGTACCGGCCGATAATTTCGGTTGCGGTTAAGATCATCAGAAGCATGATAAAAACCACACCAATTATGTTTAACACGGTTTCAATCCTGGCACTGAACCGATCAATAAGGTAAAATACCTTGATCCCATCCACAACCGGGATTTGATCCAGTGGTTTCTTATGACTGATTTTCATAGAGATTCCGCCTCTGATTTATACTGTATGAGATCTTGCCTGCATCCGGAGAATTTCCACTAAAAGTTATCCTAAATACTTCGAAAAGCATCACCCTCTCCGAATGCAAGCTAGCAAGACAGTCGATCTAAAAGCCACAGATCTCTTTGCGCTTGGAAATAAAATAATCGTAAATTTCCTGTCCCGGCAGACCGCGCTTCTTCATTAATTTAATCCACCGCCTATGAACCCCTTCGGCCTTGCTCAGCAGTTTGGCGCGCTCTTCATCGGAAAACCTAAGGAATTCAAGCTTTTCCTTATAGATGGGGATCCATTTTTTTTCGCCTTTCTTATATTCTTCTCCCCACACTCTCGGCGCTTTCCGATACCACTCCATATGAAGTTTTTTAAATTCATCCGGTAGTGCTTCCCAGGCGTCTTTATTGGCAAGAAAGGCGCAACTGTTGCTGCCTGGCGAAAAATTGGTGGTGACGTATTTCGAAACTTCATGGATCTTGAAAGCACCGAATGAAAACGGCCACGGCAGGGTTGCCATGTCAACCGTGCCTTTATCCATAGCCTCGTATAGATCCGCCACCGGCAGCATGACCGGAACCGCCCCAAACTGGGTTAATACCCTGGCCATTTCTCCCGGTATTCTTATCCTGATACCATCGAAATCTTCCACCTTAACAATCCGCTTGTTACCCATTAGGCCATACTGGGTAATAGCTGCCGGGAAAAGCGGAACCGCATTCCACCTTCGAAATTCTTTCAAGATGGCCGGATGTTCCATCAGAGCCGCCATCATCCGGCTAATTTGTTCCGGATCCTGGGGAAGAATAAACGGTAACTCGAATACACGGACAAGTGGGGTCTTACCGGGGGCGTAGGACCCACAGAACTGACATCCCTCAAACAGTCCGGCTTTAATGCCATCTATATTTTCTTTGGATGGTGACAATACCGAGCCATAATGTAATTTGATTATCCAGCGGCCATTGGTGCTATTTTTCATATCTTCGGCCCATCTGTGCAACGGACGGGTCCAGTCCCGCTCCCCTCCCCAGAGAGAAATGTTCCAGGTGATCGTTTCCGAGGCTAAAGAAGTTTGGGGATTATAGACAAACAACAGCCCCATACAAAACACCACCAATGCAAATAAAAATGTACTTTTCCCTATCGTACGCGTTTTTCCCATAATTGCCTCCTTCAATTTGCTGTCATAATGACATTAATATTCTTCCGTCACCAAATAACGGTAGTGGTCTGAATACAGCTTTTATTCCCGTCATCCATTAAATTTAAAAGACCCAAAATTTGAATCGGGGGGTTTTCGGTCAGGCACTAATTTAAAAAGAATTAGCAAAAACTATACCGGTAGTTGGCTTCAGATGAGAAAAATCATTATCTATTTGTTATTATAAGTATTTTTCTTAAAGCGTTTGCTTTTAGATTTGAAATGAGATATAAATATGGAACAAATTGTACCGACACCATCAAGGAAAAAGAAACAAAATGAACCTTACGCCCATCTGTTGCAGCATCCATATGGTCGGGTCATCTTTCCGGGGCGGCGCGGAGGAATCCCATAAATGATGCCATCTGATAAAACTCTTGCAGAGCAGTATCAAAAAATACTGGACACCATTACAGATGGTGTTTATTCGGTGGATCTTGACTGGCGAGTCACATATTTCAATCGCGCAGCGGAAAAAATAACCGGAATTTCAAAAATAGAGGCCATTGGCCGCGCATGCTTCGAAGTATTCCGCAGCAATGTGTGTGAAAGCAATTGTATTATCCGTGAAACCCTGGACACCGACAGACCGATTCTAAACCGGCCCATCTATATTATCCGGGCGGATAAAAAAAAGATCCCCATCAGCACCACAACCGCCATATTAAAAGATGCCAAAGGAAAGGTCACCGGCGGCGTGGTCTCCTTCAGGGACCTGACCGACATTCGCAGGCTCAGAAAGGAGCTCTTGAAACAGCACTCCTATGAAGATATCATCAGCAAGAATCCTGAAATGCAAAGGATTTTCTCAATCCTGCCTCAGGTTGCCCAGAGCCACAGCACGGTTTTGATTGAAGGCGCAAGTGGTACGGGAAAAGAGCTCATTGCACAGGCGATTCACAACAACAGCTTTCACAAAAAAGGCCCTTTTGTTGCGGTCAACTGTGGGGCGTTGCCGGACACGCTCGTTGAATCCGAACTTTTCGGATATAAGGCCGGCGCCTTTACGGACGCCAAAAAAGACAAGCAGGGCCGATTTGCCCAGGCCCAGAACGGCACGCTTTTGCTGGATGAAATCGGAGACATATCACCGGCGGTACAGGTTCGGCTTTTGCGGGTTCTTCAAGAAAAAAAGTACGAGCCATTGGGGTCCACCACCTCGGTGCGTACAAATGCCCGGATTATTACGGCGACCCATCACAATCTTGAAAAGCTTGTAAAAAAGGGCAAATTCAGGAAAGATTTGTATTACCGCATCAACATTGTCAAAATTTCCCTGCCGACATTTGCAGAGCGCAAAGAGGATATCCCGATACTGGTGCAGCATTTCATTGAACGGTTTAACCATCTTACCGGTAAAAATATCGCCGGAATCTCACAAAAGGCCATGGCCACACTGATGCTTTATGACTGGCCGGGAAACATACGAGAACTGGAAAATGCCATCGAGCACGCCTTTGTGCTTTGTCAGGATGACATGGTACGCGTTTCCTGTCTTCCGGATCATGTGCTCCCGCCGACGGCCCTTAAGCCCATTTCAATGGGATTAAAGCTAAAGGAGATAGAGAAACGCGCCATACTACAATCCCTTGAGCAGCATCATTGGAAACGGGTTGCAACAGCCAATGCGCTTGGCATTGACAAAAATACCCTCCGTCGAAAAATCATCCGATTGGGCGTCAAGCCGCCCCATTAGCACCCATTCACAACCCTTTCTGCTATCCCACATTCCTAAAGCACCCTATATGGGTGCCCCATTTTTTCTTGACATACCAGGCTGATCCCACTACATTTCTCCTTCGAAAAAGCAATTGAAGAATGGAATTGTGGAAATCAATGAACGACCTGACTGAAACGCATTCAGCAGCCTGGGAAAATGATGAGGCCAGAGTTGATGTACTCTTCAGTGCTGCAGGTGTGGCGACAAATATCGCCATGCTATCGAAGTTTAGTGGCAGGATTCTACTTGCTGACGTTGGCGATGGCACACTCCGAGACCTGCTGTCTCAAGGCAGTCTTGATTTTGTAAATGAACTGAACCTGATTATAATAACCCACGGACACTTCGACCACATGGGAGGTCTGTTCTCCCTGCTTGGATTCTTG
>JAUXEW010000264.1 GCA_030620375.1 Desulfobacteraceae bacterium
GGATCGGGCAAAAGTACGGCTTTGCCGTGTACATCAAAAGACCGGTGGGGCACATAATGGGGATGCCCCTGATTTTTGAATCCACTACCGCCATGGATGTTGTCTCTCTCAAAATTCTGGAACGGGACGAAACCAAAACATACAATCCCATTGTCATTGTAAGAAACGGCATTTACGCAGGCATCGTGTATATACGCGATATTCTTGCCGCGATTACCGAGCAGAAACTCAATCTGGCGGTACAGGCCAATCCCCTTACAGGACTCCCCGGCAATGTCGTTATTCAAAACGAGATTACAAATCGCCTCAAGACGAATCAGCTTTTTTCTGTCTTGTATCTCGACCTTGATAATTTCAAGCCCTTCAATGACTGCTTTGGTTTTGAGAAGGGAGACATCGTTATCCGCTTCCTTGCAGATATGGCGAAGGAAAGGATCTATAGATGGGATTCGAAAGGATTCGTGGGACATATCGGCGGCGATGATTTCGTTGCGCTTTGCCGTCCCGACGGCATCAAAGTCCTGTGCGAGGATATTATTCGCTCTTTCGATGATGGGATAAAGGGTTTTCACGACGAGGAAACGGTAAAGAGGGGTTATTACACGGGCGCAAACCGCAAGGGGAAAGTTGAAAAATTTCCACTGCTTTCGCTTTCTGTTGCCGTTGTCAGCAATAACGAGGGAGTGTTTAACTCTTATGCGGAACTGGCCTCCGTCGCATCCGAGGTAAAAAAGGTGGCAAAAAAGACAGTCGGTAGTTCCTATTACATTGACCAGAGAAAAAGTGGCTATGACTTTAAGAAAGGAGGTGAGACGTAGGGAATTTATGAGGAGGGAGTAATCGTTATATCAAATCATAATACGTAATAAAAATTGAGTGAAAGGAGTTTGATACAGATGAAAAAAATTGCACTTATCGTATGTCTGATCGGTACACTGTTTTTCAGTTTCGGCATTGTGCCCTCTAATGCGGCTGAGGTGGATGTCTTGATCAACAAGCTGGTTGAAAAGGGAATACTCAGCCAGCAGGAGGCAGGTCAACTTCTGAAAGAGATGCAAAAGGAGGGGACCAGACAGGAAACCACGGTGAAGGAAACCGCGGAAAAGGTGGCCAAAGAGACCGCGGAAAAGACAGTAAAAAAGGAGGCTCAAAACTGGGCCAAACTGCCCAAGTGGGTCAACCGCATCCACTTCAAAGGGGATTTTCGTCTTCGCTACCAGTACCAGGACAAGAAACTGAGCGACGGGACCAAGACCGACCGGAACAGGGGCCGGTACAGATGGCGCTTTGGGGCCGTGGCTGATGTGACCGAGGACAAGGTGTGGCAGGTGGGCTTTGGGCTCTGTTCCGGCAGCGGAGATCCACGTTCTACAAACCAGACGTTTACCAATGACTTTGAGACGCCGGATGCCCGGATCGACTACGCCTATGCACAGTATCAGCCATTTAAACAATGGAAGATCATCGGCGGCCAGTTCAAGAACCCGCTTTATAAGACCAAGGACCTGGTCTGGGACTCGGATATTCGGCCCCAGGGCGTCGCTGCCCCATTTAAGTACAAGGTCAATGATCAGTTCGGGTTCTTTGTCAATCCGGCCTTTTTTGTTCTGCAGGAGTATAAATCAAAAGAAGAAATGGCCTGGATGTTTGCCCTGCAGCCCGGTGTGACGATAAAACCCGGCAAGGCCATGTGGATAAAGCTGGCAGGGACCTGGTATCTGAACAGCAATGTCCAGGGAAATCAGTTCAAGTACAGCTCCGGGACTAACTCCACGGATGCGAACGGTGATCTGCTTTACAACTATTCATCGGTCGCGTTGGATGGTGAGTTCGGCTTCAAATTCAGCGGACCCGTGCAGAAACTGGCCTTTTTCGGCCAATTCATCAAATCCGATGCGGATAACGACAACATGGGCTGGCTGGCTGGTGTAAAATTTGGGCGTAGCGTCAAGAAGTTCGGGGATTGGGAGTTCAAGTACAACTACAGGCGTCTTGAAAAGGATGCCGTGCTGGACTTTATGCCGGACAGCGATTTTTATGGCGGTAAAACCAATGCCCAAGGCCACGAACTCGAGTTCAAGTTCGGCCTGGCTAAACACGTATCGCTGGCAATGGACTATTATCATACTCAAAAAATCGACCACGCTGTCGACAAGACAGACGAACCCGAAAACGTTTTTCAGTTCGACGTAAAATTCAAATTCTAACAACCTGTTACCGGCACTCATCTGTAGGGCAAGATTGCCAGGATGGGTGCCGAACAAAACGGTAAAATGCAGCAGGGCCTCCGTCCGAATTTTCATATTATCTTAATCAAGCTGTCATTAAACTGTAACATTCATGTTGTATCTTTACCCATAAAGTTGAAAAATAAAATAAAGGAGAATAAAAAAATGGTTAAAATGATGAGAGTTTTTGTGTTAAATTTGTTGTGTTTAATGCTGGTGGGCGTAAACGGTTCATTTGCGGGTGAGACTATTGTCATCAAGGGCTCTACAACGGTTCTTCCGGTTGCGCAGGCGGCGGCCGAGGCCTACATGCGGGATCATTCAGATGTCAATATTTCCCTGTCCGGCGGCGGTTCGGGCAACGGGATCAAGGCCCTGATAGATAAATCGACTGACATTGCCGATACGTCTCGATTTATCAAGTCCAAGGAAGTGGGACAGGCACACGAAAAAGGAGTATATCCTGTTCCGCATCGTATCGCCATTGATGCGATTGTTCCGATTGTTCATCCCCAAAATCCGGTCAGTGACCTGACCATTGAACAGTTGAGTCTGATTTATCAGGGAAAAATCAAAAACTGGAAGGAAGTGGGTGGAAGAGATCTGCAGATCGTCGTTGTGTCGCGGGACACAAGCTCGGGCACCTATGAAGTGTGGGAGAAAAAAATTCTTCACAAGGCAAAAGTGACCCCGAAGGCACAGATGCAGGCATCGAACGGAGCTGTAGTTCAGACCGTTTCGAAGAATAAATATGCGGTCGGCTATATAGGCCTCGGCTATCTCAATAAGAGTGTTAAAGCGCTCAAGGTAAACGGGATTGAGGCGACCGTCGCGACGGCACTTTCGGGTACATATCCTGTCGCGCGGCCCCTCTTCATGTTTACCAACGGGTGGCCGGAGGGAACAGTGTCCGATTTCATTAATTTCGTTGTCGGCCCTGAGGGGCAGGAAATTGTCAAAAAGGAAGTATATGTGCCTCTTTACTAGGAGGCTGTCCGAGAATAGAGTTTTTGAAATTTGAGACACATCATCTTGTGGCGTAAAGTGCCTTTTGATACCATATATGGTGGTTTCAAAATTGAATTTTGCTTTCCCGGACAAGCTCATAGAAGTATGGTTACAAAAAATGTGGGGGTTGTATAATATGGACGTATACCATACAGCCCCCTTTTACTAATATTCTGGCAGGGGTATCACATGTCGAGGAAATTAAAAGAAATTATAATAAAAAATATATTTCTTTTTTTCGCCTTCATATCAATCCTGGTTCTCGGACTTATTATTGTCTTCCTTTTTATTGAGGGAGCGCCGATATTTAATGTAGTATCCGTAAAAGATTTTCTCTTCGGCATAGAATGGTATCCGACATATGATCCCCCGGATTTTGAAATCGGGGCACTGATTGTCGGTTCTTTTGTGGTAACAATATTCGCGTCGGTGCTGGCGGTTCCACTCGGTATTCTTTCAGCGATCTATATCGCGGAAATCGCTCCTCCCCTGATAAAAGAGATATTTAAACCGGTCGTTGAACTGCTTGCCGGTTTACCATCGGTTGTGCTGGGGTTCTTCGGAATGGCCGTGCTGGCGCCGTGGATGCAGGAGGCCTTCGACCTGCCCACCGGATTAAATATCGTAAATGCCTCA
>JAUXEW010000274.1 GCA_030620375.1 Desulfobacteraceae bacterium
TCCCGCTATGCGGGTGGTAGTTTACTTTACTCATACCAGCTTTTATGTTATCCATCTCTTTTAAAAAAGCTCATTCCCACAATAAAGAATATCAATTACAGTCAATTATTTCATCTGTCAAATATTTTGACCAATAAACATAATTTTAAGTATTCTGATGATTAAAAAGCTGTTAATTTTAATTGCGGCTCTGTTTTTACCGCCAAACTTCGTTGAGGCCGAACAGACGGTTACCGCTGTTCAAAGCTTTAATGTGAGACCTTATGAACAAGCGTTAAAGGGTTTTGAAAGTGTTAGTCGTGCAAAGATTCATAGCATTATTCTTTCTGAAAATAGAGGTGTCGATATTGTTTCGCGTATCCGACAGGTCCGTCCGGACATGGTGCTGGCTGTCGGGATTGGCGCGTTGTCAAGCGTTTCAAAGTTACAGCACTTGCCGATCGTATACCTTATGATCCCTAATCCCCGACCGAATACATCCAGTTCGCAAAACATAACCGGTGTCAGTATGAATGTTGCCCCTGATACCCAGCTCAACATATTTCAAAAGGCTCTGCCGGATGTTAACGCTATCGGGGTGTTGTATGACCCGGTTAAAACAGGACTGTTTCTTGACCAGGCCATGCGAATCTCCACCGGGAAAAACATCAGGCTGATCGCCGAAAAAATAGACCACCCCAGGAATGTCTCCGCCGCCATAAATCGAATGAAAGGTAGGATTGATGCCGTTTGGATGCTGCCGGATGTAACCGTGATTACTCCGGAAACCATAGAGATTATGCTTTTATTTTCATTTGAAAACCATATTCCCGTCCTTACCTTTTCTGAAAAATATGTGGAATTGGGTGCCTTAATGTCCATCGGAATAGATGCTTTTGATATGGGGCGCCAAGCAGGAGAAATGGCAAATCAAATCCTGAAGGGATCAGATGTTTCAACCATTCAAAACGCTTATGCCCGAAAGGCAGTGATCTCAATTAACCTTAAGATAGCTGAAAAATTGAGCATTCGGTTAAATAAAGACGTAATACGCGATGCCAATACCATTCAATAAATTAATCGGTCTTCGGAAATAATATGAAACTTGACTTAATTAAACTCATCCAAGAAAAATTCGTCATCAAATTTTTTATCACATTTACCATTATTATATTGTTGGTAAGTACCCTTTTAACCGCCTTTTTTATCCGTCATCAGAGCCGTTCTCTTTCACACAATTTAATCCACCACGGCAACATACTTTCCGAAATTCTTGCATCGAATTCCCGGTTGGGTGTCTTTGCCGAAAATCAAGAATGGCTAAAAGACATCGTGGACGGGATTTCCAAACAGGAAAGCATCGAGGCTGTTTTTGTATATAATATTGAAGGAAAACAGCTGATTAAAAATGTCACCCCCTCTAAAGACCGTGAAAAACCATTTATCGAAAACAACACCACCCTGTTTAAGAAGATTCGAACGGAAAAAATACCACATTATTTTGAAACCAACGATGAAATCGAGTTCTGGTCCCCGGTTATTTCAAGTTCACGGTATCTGGATGAAGAATCGCTATTCATTGAAAGAGACGCTTTTCCCGGCAACCATGACATTATTGGATTTTCCCGGATCATTGTTGGCAAAAAGTTACTGTTTCAACAAATGAATACGCTTGTTTTAAACAGTATGTTGATGGGACTCTTCTTTTGGGTTGCTGGATCGGTCTTCATCTTTATTATCATGAAAGGAATTACAAATCCCCTGAATCGATTAATCGGTGCCGTTAATCTAATGAGTATAACGGGTAATGTCCAAACCATACCGGTTGAAACCAAAGATGAAATTGGAAAACTGGCCGTTGCATTCAACCATATGTCAGACGCTATAGCGCAGCGGGAACTAGAAAAAAACAAGCTTGAGGAACAGCTCCGGCAGTCACAAAAAATGGAAGCTATCGGCACGCTGGCCGGTGGGATTGCACATGATTTTAACAATATTTTAGGCGTTATCTTGGGCTTTTCGGAATTGTCTCTTTTAGAGATGCCGGAAGGGTCTTCTTTACATTCAAATCTTACCGAAATATTGAAGGCCAGCAATCGTGCAGCCGAATTGGTTAGACAGATTTTAACCTTCAGCAGACAGAGCGAACAGAAACGAAAACCGATACATGCCGGTATTATTATAAAAGAACTGCTTAAACTATTACGTTCGTCTATGCCCGCATCCATTGAAATCCGCCAGAATATAGACCCGGATTGCGGACTTCTTTTATCCGACGCCGTTGCTATACACCAAATTGTTATGAACCTTTGCACCAATGCCGCTTATGCCATGAGAGATGGTAATGGAATATTGGAAGTGTCACTCCGTGATGTTGATATTGATGGTGACATTGCGCCTCAAATGATTGGAAATAGTCTGAGTCGATGCCAGAAGCTTACGGTTAAGGATTCTGGTCATGGTATGGATGCTGCCATATTAAATCGGATTTTTGATCCGTTCTTCACTACTAAAGGTCCGGGTGAAGGTACCGGTATGGGCCTCTCTATAATCCATGGAATCGTTAAAAGCCACGGCGGGTTCATTTCTGTAGACTCAACACCCGGCAAGGGAACAACCTTTGATATATATTTACCGCTGATTGACTTAAATGAGATCGCCGAAGAAGCCAAAATAGAGATGGAAATCCCTTTCGGCAATGAATCCATTCTCTTTGTGGATGATGAAAAAGCACTGGTTGATTCAACTGCGGATATGCTGGAAAGCCTTGGCTATACCGTCTCAGGAAAAAGAGATAGCTTAGACGCCTTGGCTTTGTTTCGAAAACAGCCGAACCAGTTTGACCTGGTCATCACGGACATGGCCATGCCGTCCATGACAGGATTCGAGCTGTCGAAGGAAATTATGAAAATCCGTCCTGAAATTCCGATTGTCCTGTGTACGGGCTTCAGTGAAAGAATTAACGAGAAGAATGCCAAGGCTGCGGGTATCAAAGAATTTGTGATGAAGCCGATTGCAAGGCAAGACCTTGCCGTTATTGTTCGAAAAGCACTGGATCAAGACCAAGAGACCAGGAAAGCATAAAAAAATATGATATTTTTCTCTATCTTTCTTCTTAACATACTCAAATCCAACCCTTGCAATTTATTCAATGCTCTGATATGAGTCCGTCTTTACGTCTTATCGGTTTGTTATTAATACCTAAGATATTTTTAAGTTTTTGTATTTGAGTGAACGGCGGTGTTGATAAATCACCGTTGTTTTGCTTAACACTTTTATCAACACCAACAATTTTACAAAACAAAGGAGGAGTGACATGGGAAGTGAAATCCGTTTTGACAACCGTGTAGCGATCGTAACCGGGGCCGGGGCCGGTCTTGGCCGGGCTTATGCTCTTGCGCTTGGCAAAAAGGGGGCCAAAGTCGTTGTCAATGACTTAGGAGGTGCCCGAGACGGTTCTGGCGCCGGAGCAGCATCACCGGCTGACCAAGTAGTTGATGAGATTAAATCTCAAGGGGGTGAAGCCGTTGCCAATTATGACAATGTCGCCACTGACGATGGTGGTGAAAACATCGTGAAGACCGCGTTAGACGCATTTGGCAAAGTCGATATCCTCATCAATAATGCTGGCATTTTAA
>JAUXEW010000148.1 GCA_030620375.1 Desulfobacteraceae bacterium
CGGTTCTGTCGACGATATTAAAAAGATCGTTCATAATCTATAACAAAAATTAGACGGTTGATGCAAGAGGCGATTATGAAAAAAATCATCCGCTGAAAAAATATCCGCTTTTTTTGGCTTGCCGTTTGTTATATTTTCGGTTGTTCTCATCCTGGCGGCATTTGCACTACCCTGGCGGCACCCCTAACGTTTAAAATGGGCGGTTTTCCGAATGTGTATGCCGGTAGAAAATGCCGCCTTTTGCCAGCTATGGGATGAGATTAAGCGGTCATAAACTTGTCGATTGGCCCGAGCACTTCATGAAATGCCCGGGCCAATGAAATGACTTTTTACGAAGCCACAAACCATTATTCTTGCATCTTTAAATATTCGCGCGAACCGCCCCACCGGATTCCGATCCACGCACCGCAAATTACGGAAAGGATAATAATCGACTGCTTGAACAGGATAGCCATGCCGACGCTTAGGCCGGGGACGTCACCGATATAAAGGATTATACCGTATACGACAGCCACTATAATTCCGGCACCAAAAATATATCCAAGGGCTTTAAGCCCGGAGATGTTTTTTAGTTTATCAGCAGGAATCCGACCCAGATGAACATCCCCGCGCGCTATGGCGTTGGAAAACATCCATTGGAACAGCGCCAATAAGACAAATACGATGAATGCATCCGGGAGAAGTGCTTCGGAGGGCACATATGATTTTGCGGCTTTAAGTGCCTCGAAATGAAAGGCCCTATTGGCCACACAACCGTTGATATAGCCTTGAAGCATTATAAACGGTATGGCATGTTCAACCATCAAATAACCGGCTAAAGGTCGACCCTTTTGATTTAGGGGATTTTTCACTGCAGCGGTATAGGAAAGTAGATCACGGGGAAGATAGCGTTTAATGAGGGCCGTTGTGGTGATAATATTCACTATCAAAACAATAACTGTCGTCAAGATCGGTGTTGGTTGCCAGCCGGACAATTTTATCACGGCTAAAACCAGCAGCATTGCCCCGAAACCATAAATCAATGCCCTTGGAAGCAAAAGTGACCATGTGTTGACAAGCGGTTCGGCAGGGCTTTCTATTTCATCATCCTTGAGTTCCCACTTTCCGTGCAAAAATTCGACTCTTTTGTTTATGATCGGAATATAAGCCTGAATCACTGTAAAAAAGGGGATCATGCAGGCAATAAATCCCAAATACGTGCCTATTCCGGTAGCGTCACCCCAAAGCTTAAATGTTAAACCCCAACCGCCGAATACAAGAATGGTCATTATTATGGCATTCCCTACGAGCTCC
Organism: Desulfobacteraceae bacterium; assembly: GCA_030620375.1. Lineage (GTDB taxonomy): Bacteria > Desulfobacterota > Desulfobacteria > Desulfobacterales > UBA5616 > JAUXEW01. The sequence goes on from JAUXEW010000148.1 coordinate 1,294, forward strand.
TTACCAACAAGCTGTTTTAGACCGGGAATTTCTTTGCTCTGCTTCTCATCCTGCGTCATTTTCTTTCCTCCTTTTATGATTTTTGGGGGGTTGTATGATGTTTATGGCACCCGCAAGAGATGCGGGTTCCAGTTTAAAAGGCAAATATGAAAGGACCGTGGGCAGTTAATGAGTATTGGGGTTGAGACAAATGACTGTGAATTTAACGATTATTGATTATGACCACCTATCATGGCAGCTATTTTGTGTCAACTTAAAAGGTTTGAAAGCAGTCGCTATGCAGTGGCGAGCGCTAAGAAAAATCGATGAAATCGATCATCATCACTAAGCTCCGGATGGAAAGCCGTTGCCAGCAGCTTATTTTGAATTGCGGCTACGGCTGTTCCATCCGTTAATCTGGCAATAATTTTTGCATTATTTCTGGCTTCAATCAATTTTGGGGCGCGAATAAAAATGGCCGGAAACGGTTTTGAATTGCCATTTTGTAATTTACTAATGGTCAGCATTTCCTCAAAACTGTCTACCTGGCGGCCAAAGGCGTTTCTTTCTACCACGATATCCATGACCCCCAATGATGCCGGTTCTCCTTTTATCTCTTTTGCCAGAAGGATCATGCCGGCACACGTTCCCCAAACCACCTTCTTTTCAGCAAATCGACGTACCGGAAGTATTAAATCATACATCTTTGCCAATTTGTTGATGGTGGTGCTTTCACCGCCGGGGATGATTAATCCGTTTAACGGTTCTAAATCTTTTACCAGGCGCACTTCTGTTGCCTGAACGCCGATTTTTTTTAGTATATGGATGTGCTCAATGAAGGCCCCTTGTAATGCTAAAACACCGATCTTCATTATATTACCAACCTCTGTCGGCCAACAATTCATTTTCCGTCAGAGAGCTGATGTTGATTCCTACCATGGGGTCGCCCAGATTTTCACTTACTTTGGCCAATATTTCCGGATTGTTAAAGTGCGTGGTGGCTTCCACAATGGCCTTTGCCCGAGAGGCCGGGTCTCCACTTTTGAAAATACCGGATCCCACAAAAACACCATCCACGCCCAGCTGCATCATCAGAGCAGCATCGGCAGGTGTGGCAATACCACCGGCGGCAAAATTAACTACCGGCATGCGTCCCGTTTCTTTGGTCTGTTTTACCAATTCATACGGAGCGCCAATACTTTTGGCATATGACATTAATTCTTCGTCCGGCTTTTGCTGCAACGACCGAATTTCTCCCAGTACCGTTCTGGCATGGCGAACCGCTTCCACAACATCACCGGTTCCAGCTTCGCCTTTTGTCCGAATCATGGCCGCCCCTTCCCCGATACGGCGAAGGGCTTCACCCAAGTTTCTGCATCCACAAACAAACGGAACTTTAAACGGATGTTTGTCGACGTGGTATTGTTCATCTGCAGGGGTCAACACCTCACTTTCGTCGACATAATCCACTCCGATGCTTTCCAGGATCTGGGCCTCAACAAAGTGGCCGATACGACATTTTGCCATGACCGGAATGCTGACCGAAGCCATAATTTCTCGAATCAAACCCGGGTCAGACATTCTAGCCACACCGCCCTGTTCTCTAATATCCGCCGGCACTCTTTCCAGGGCCATGACAGCTACGGCGCCTGCGTTTCCTGCAATAACAGCATGTTCCGGAGTGACCACATCCATGATCACCCCCCCCTTTAGCATTTGTGCCAAACCAACCTTTACGGTGAAACTGCCAACCGTTTTTGAAGCATTATTTTCAGACATTTCAAATACCTCCATTTATTTTAAAGCAAATGCTTAATTCTTATTAAGCCTTATACCGCACATCATTCCTGCGGATTCAAATTCGCTCAGACCTTGCTCTGAACCAATCCCGCCATGGCGGGACTACCATTTCCGGATGGACGCTACGTATAACGTACCGCCACCTGTTTCACGGGCTTATCGCTGTTTTTCACCTCGGCCACAGATTTGCCCAGAACGGCGAGATAATCTTCTATCACGGGTTCATGGACAGGGGTAATCATAAAATGGATCCCGGGCGGCTGGCTGTTGGGAACGACCATCCAACCGTGTTCCCACATTTTGGCGGCTACGGCTAGAATATCGAACGTTTCGGAGCCGTAAGCCACCGCCCAGAGCTCCGGCTTACCCCAGACATGAATTCCGTCGATTTTCGCCAGACCTTCTTCAAAGCGCTTGCTTGCCCGCATCGTGATTTTAGCAATTTCAAGGTAGCCCTCTTCGCCTAGAAAATTCATCACCGCCCAGGCTGCGGCAATTGCGCCTCCCGGGTTGGTGCCGGTAAAGGTGAGAGAGGAATATTGACCGGAAGGCCAGTCATCGAAATGATAAGCGGCGTACGCCTGGAGTTTCGGGTTTCGAAAGAGCACGCTTGAAGCGCCTTTAGCGGCAAAACCCGATTTGTGAAGATCCGCCGAGATTGAGGTAACGCCCGGCAGGCTGAAATCGAAATCCGGAACGGGATAGCCGGCCATGCGTACAAACGGCGCGAGAATTCCCCCGACACAGGCATCCACATGAAACCAGAGATCCTTTTTCTGAGCTATATGGCCGAGGTCGGCAATGGGGTCGATGAGTCCCATGGGAAAAGAGGGCGCTGAACCGTAAAGCAGAACCGTATTTTCGTTGACCGCTTCGGCCATGGCATCAACGTCGGCTCTGAAATCCGGCCGGGTGGGGATGCGAATAACCTTCATTCCCAAGTAATGGGCGGATTTATTAAGGGCTGGATGGGCGGAAAAGGGGGCTACGATTTCCGGTATGGCAATATCAGGTCTCTTTTCACGCCCCCGATCGCGGGCCGCTTTTACTGCCAGAAAGATGCTTTCCGTACCTCCCGAAGTCATGTGACCGACGGCCCCATTTCCGTTAAGATTACTAAGCACCATGCTGATTACCGCCTCCTCCATCTTGAGGATAGAAGGAAAGACGATTTTCCCCAGACCGTTTGTGGCGATGAACATCGAATAGGCTCTGCGGGCAACCGCTTCGACTTCTTCACCGGCATGCCAGACGTAGGCCGAGTGACGCCCGTGTTCGTAGTCCATGTCGTCCTGAGACTTCTCGATCATCTCATTCTGCAATTCTTCCCACGTTTTACCCTTTTTAGGGAATTTTGATTCCATTTTACGCCCTTAGTTTAAAGGTGACTAAAAATGCAATATCCTTTATGCCTGGCTAACGCATGTCGATGTTTCGCTTTTATAGTACTGGCGATCTGGTAAAAAGTCAAAATCTAATGTTAAAGTTTCAAGTTTCAAGTTTCGCACTCCAAAATTGCTGTAAAGCAGCCTGTTTTAAGGGGAATGGATGGTATGTTTAAAGAAAATTACAACTGGCGTTTAAAAAAATCAAGGGTAATGCGCCAGTTATTATCGAATCCGGACACGGACCACGTATGTCCTTCATCCGGGAAAAGATGAATTTCAAAGGGCTTGTCATGATCTTCCAGTGCCTGGACCAGTCTTTTCGCGTGCCGGACAGAAACAACTTCGTCTTGCTCTCCGTGAATAATTAGAAGCGGACAGGTCACCTGTGAGATAAAATTGATGGCGGATCGAATATGATACTCTTCGGGGATTTCATCCGGGAAGCCGCCGATAATTTCAGAAATCCAGGGCACTACACGAACGAGTTCAAACATGTCTACGGGAGTACTCCAAAGGGCACCGGCTGTAAAGCAATTCAGCTTTTCAATCGCCAAAATCGCATTATGGCCTCCCCTTGAATATCCCATGATACCCATACGCGCCGGATCAATATAGGACCTGCCGGTCATCTCTTCAATCAGATTGCCAATGTCTGTGATTTCTCCTTTTCCATATTCCATCTCCCCTTCTGATCCGGGGTACCCGCGGTGGATCATGGTGATGCCCACAAATCCAAGTTTTGCCAATTGAACGGTCATTTTCTCATAGATCAATTCATATCCACCACCGGCATGGTGAATTTGAACCGATGGTAATTGCCCTGAGGCGGGTTCCGGTATGGCTAAGAAGACCCGTAAGTGGATTCGTTCACTTTTTAGCATGAAGACTTCTGTCTTAGTGTTCTCTGGTTCCATTTATTTTCCTTCAATCAAGAATTTCTATCTAATTTTACTTTAAAAGGTCCCGGTATCTACACTAAATAACATTACGGGTTTTGAGTAATACGAGTTCTTCTCTGGAAAGACGGGGACGCTGGTTAAAAAGTAAGAAGATCAATCGATCAAATGGTATTCGTTCATACGCGCAATAGCCTGTCCCCTTTCTACCGAAAAGCCCACTCCAGGGGGACTCATTTCCAACCTCCTCGCCAGTTGTCTAATCGGCATGCCCAACTCCCTGACAGCCCAAAAGCAGAATAGACTCCTTGCCTTCACTTTTCGAGGCTGCTTGCCTCAGCCTCTTTACCTCAGACCATCCCCCAACGCTCCGAACCAATCCCCCACCTGTCAGTTCATCCTGTCGACCCTGGCCAATACCTGCATTTACATAGTTGAGATAAGCCTTTCTCGCGCTATTAGCTGTTGTACCATAATATCCCAGCACATAGTCCACATCCTGACACGGCCTCTTCTTTTTGCCCATCATAGGGGTATATATTCAATTCTTTGAGGCCCTGAACAATACCGGCACGAACCGGGTTTAGGTGAATATATCTTGCAAGTTCTTTAAGATAGACATCTTCCTGGCAGACAATGGATTTATAACGATTTTGAAACAACTGTCCATGACGTTTGTGACGGCGGTTAAAGCTGACAGCGTAGCCCGTAAGGAGTCTTCGCATAACCGTGGCGAGGGGGCTGGGGGCTAACTCCCGTTCGAAGCAGAAAATGGGCATGGTTCGACATGAACACCCATGCGTAACAGGCCGTTTGAGTCTCGGGCAGGAGTTTTGTCAGGCGATCGAGGAAATCCTCTCGATCCCTGTCATTTATGAATATTTTTCGACGCTCTATTCCCCGGATCATGATGTGGTGCAGCACACCGGGCGCGTACAAACGAGCTTGTCTTGGCATGGCATATCATTGCCACAAAATTCAGCACCTAGTCAACTTATTTTTCTACCAGCGCTGCCCTTTGCCCGTAAACCGGAGAATACGATGCCGTTTTTGTAACAAAGGATTTATGATAGAGGTCGGGGTCCTTTCGCGAATATGGAACAAACGCTTAGCGAGATCGCCGCCATGATCAACTTGTGTTGTTCCGGACTCACCGTTTCTTTGTTAAGGGCGCATGTTCAAAAAATGCCGTCCCGCGTCAATGGACAAGTACGTCCAAATTTGGGAAATTGCCACATCTTTCTTAAAACCCGAAACAGACTATGGATCTCTTACAAGACGAAAACCTTTGATGTTAGTTTTTGAATCAGGTGGATCGCCGCTTCGATATGCAGAACGAGCATACCAAGCCTCTCGTAACCAAGCCCCACCTCTTTTTACTTTATGAGTTCCAGTAGCTGGTCCTGTTGGATCTGTCACAGTCCCTGTTGGATATTCACCATACCAGTCTTGACACATCTCCCATAGATTCCCATGCATATCAAATAAACCCCAAGCATTGGACGCTTTTTGACCAACACGACGTGGAGTTTCTACAGAATTTCCGCAATACCATCCAATTTTATCTAAATTCTCATCATACTCACAACCAGTCACGGTATTATCCCCATTAGCATAGGCCGTAATTGATCCTGCACGAGCTGCATATTCCCATTCAGCCTCAGTTGGCAGGCGGTATTTATCAGTGCCTTCCATTTCATTAAGTTTCTGAATGAAAATCTGAGTGTCATCCCAAGATACATTTTCTACTGGACA
>JAUXEW010000210.1 GCA_030620375.1 Desulfobacteraceae bacterium
CGCCAGTGCCTCAAAGTTTCAGTTTTATCCCGGTGCGAAGCACCGGGTTTTTTTAAAACAAATCAAAGGGGCGGCAGCACCATGATGCCCTCAACCCCTGGTTTGACCTGGTTATTGTCGTTTTCAAATTCCACTTTCACCCTGTAAAGGCCTGAGGCGGGGTCCACAACCTGGGAGACAAACACAACGAGGCCTTTTTTATCGATATTGCCCGAACCGACCCGAATTTTCAAGTCCACTGTCTGCCCTTTTTGCATGTTTGTTCCATGGGACGCCTCAATATTGCAGACAAGATAGCATTTGCTGGTATCAACCACCCTTACGACTGGCTGGCGGGACTCACAACTTTCACCTTCATGTAAAAACAGTTCGGTGATGACACCCGGGTTCGGCGACTTCAATATCAGTTTATCCAGTTTTGCGCGGGCCATGTCATATTCGATGCGTTCCCGTTCCTCGACGATTTCCAGTCGTTTTTTTTCACCAACCGCCAGCTTATATTCCAGCTCCAGCTTCTCCAGTTCATCTTTGCTTACGGACCCGGTTCTTTCAAAAAGCGCCTGCGTGGATTCAAAAAGAGATTTCAGCGTCTTTTCCCGTTCGAATGCGGATCCCAGTTCCACTTTACTCTCCCAGATCAGTTTGTTCCGCTTGACCTCCAGCTCTTCAAACCACTTATTCAATACGGCGATGGTGGCGCCGTTTTTCACAAAACTGCCTTCCCGGAAAAACATCCGGGTTATCTTCCCGTCCACCTCGAAACTCAGAATCACATCATAAACCGGTTCGGTGAGTCCGGTTACGGTTGTCCCCTCTTCATTGGCGTAAACCATCGTCATCAAAAAAAAGATGGCGGCCATACCGCCTAAAATGCCTTTTATGATGGGGTTAAGATACTGATCGCAACCTGAAGCCGCCGTATGATTATTTTTCATTATGCACAACATCTCCTTTCTATCGGCCCTCCAAACCTAACCATTATGCTGTATCCCGTATTCTGTTTTTCTGACGTTATTTATCCTCTAAAACACCCGCGCCAGGTTTTCATCAATCCCATACCGGCGCAACAGAGACCCTTCCGCCAAGTAAAGCGCAAGGATTGCTTTATGATGATTGATGATGCTCTCCAGCTCGGCCTCTTTTGCGTAGTTTAAATCTTCTTCATTTTCAAGTACCAGGCGGCTGTTGCTTTTGCCGCTGCTGAGCTTTTCAAGTTCCACATCCAGAAGGCCTTGTTCAATCTTCCTTGCTTTTGTGTAGTATGATACCTGGGAAAGGATTGAAAAGACATCTTCCACGGATGTGCTGATGATATTGGCTATCTGCGTTTCAATGGCCTTTAGCTCCAGCAGAGCCTGTTTTTGACGATGTTTCGCCGCTTTTAATTCGCTTCTGGTTTTTAAATCCCCCATCAGGGGGATGGTCATGATAATACCGACGTGCCAGGTGTTGTAATCCTGGTCAAAGGCATCTCCCCTGGATTCCGACAGGGAATTCCCCAATCCGTTAAGCCCGTAACTTCCGTTCAAATCCAGCCGGGGCCAGCGTTGATTTTTTGCATATTTCAGCAAAATATTTTCTTTTTCGATCTTGCATCGGGCAGCCAGATATTCCGGCCTCAGCGCAAATGCAGTTTCCATGCTGCAGTCAAAATCAGGGGCAACATCCCGGCGTTCAAATTCTTCACGGATATTAATATCGATGTCGACATCCACGTCGGACAAAGAAATAAAGCTTCGTACTCTGTTTTCCGTGGAAACCACCTCCTGTGCGGTGCTTAGCGCCAATGGTTTTCGTTTGGCCAGTCCGGCTTCGGCCTCCAGCACCTCTGTTTTGGCAATCTTGCCCAGGTCATACCGGTGCCGGTTATCTTCGAGAATCTGTTGGGCGATTTTAACCGAGTCCTGCCGAATTTTGAGCTTTTGCTTTGCGCCGAAAAAATCCCAGCAGGAAGAAATGGCATTAAAAATAACCTCTATCTTTTTAATTCGATATGTCTGATAAGAAATATCGGAATCCTTCTTTGCCGTCCGAATACCGGCCGAAGAGGTAATTCCGCTGTTTCTCAGCAACGGCTGGGTGATTTCAAGGCCGTAAAACGATTTATATTCCCAGCCCTCATCCAATGCGCGGTCGTTGCTGATATCCTCGGTATAACTGAATTTAAAGTCCCCGCCGGTGGGAATTTTGCCTCGCACCGCAAGACCAACGTTGTCCGAAACCTTGTCGCGGCGGTTAATGGTACTGAAAGGCATGTAGGCCTCTTCTTCCTGGGAGTACTTGATCGTCTCTTGACCGTGTTGAAATGAATTGACCAGTTCGGGTTCAAAAACGGATTTTTCACGCGTTATGTTTTCCCTGCTGATCATAAATTGATAATATTGTGCATTGATGTTCTCATTTTCTTTATTAACCATCCGGACGTACTCGGAAAGAGTCAAATGCAGGGCGTCTTTCTTATCTTCACCGGGATCGGCCTGTTGGGCCGAGACGCCTGATAACCATCCCGTAACCAACAACATCAACAAAACCGGAATGTAATACTTTATACGATTCATATCACCCCTTAAGATGGTCATCGTTCGGAGAAATTTACCAGCACCAACCGATATAGCCGGTAATACCCCTTCTGTTGTCGATATCCAACGACAGATTCATTCTCAGTTCCCACTCAAAAAGCTCCGGGAAATAACTGATCCCCGCGCCATAAACCCCATAAAACTCCTTCTTTGAAGACTGTTCGTAATGGATGCCGGTGGTGTTTGATGTTACGATTTCGATTCGATTTGTCCGTGTGGCCCCGCCAAGAATGTTTACGTAAAAATCGGATATTACTTCCATGCCGATCTTCCCCAACACGCCGACTTCGGTACCCTCATCCACGGTATCAAAGGCCGTATAATTAGCGTTCGGTGCGGAAGAACTTTTTGTACCGGTCGGAATATTGTCATCCCTGTTAAATATTAACGGAACGGAAACCGCCGCCAGAAAATGATGATTCCACAATTTAATATTTTCATTGCCGAACTCCAGCGAAAGGTTTTCCGTGTCCGCATCTCCACCGGCGCCGCCGCCTATGGCATAATACCAGGCATGTGCGGGTGAAAACATAACCAGAAAAACGATTGTGGCGGTTAACATAACAACATTTTTTCGCTTCATATTTCTTCCTTTCTATTTTTCACCCCGGGTCGTTGTTAATATCGGCCGACGGTGGAAATAAAGCATCCTGATGAGCTGTGTCCGTCGTCTCCGTTATCTTCCGCATTTGTTTCAGTAATGGTCACCACTACTTCATCCGTGTCAAAAAAACCATGGGGGTCGGTAACGGTCAGTAAAAATTCCAGCGTTTTCAAGTCTTCTATGTCGACTTCTTCATCTTCATCGGGAAGCGCCGGAACAATAAAGGTTGTTTCTGCAGCATCGGCATTGTCCAGAACGACCTCAATGCCGCCGGTCTGCTCCCAATGATATGCAAGCACCTGATCCGGATCATATACATCCGGGCAGTTCAGTGTCACCGTGTCATCCGGATCGGCGGTCTGATCTTCTCCCGCCTTTGCCATGGGCGGATATGAGAGGCTCGAACCCGCTTCGCCTACTTCCACTGCTTCCGCAGGCTGGTAAACAGCCTCAGGCAGGGTTGAATCAAATTCGATGTCATATATCAGGTCGACGATCTGTTCATCGACAATCGTCCCCCACCAGTTATTCGCCAGATCAACCAAAACCATGTCTTCATCAGCCCAGTTGTAGAAAAAAACGGAATAATTTCCGTCAATATTTTCCATGTTGTTTTCCCGGTATACTAAATCACTATTGGCCTCATCCCCCCTTGCGATACCCACGATATTCCCTGGATTTTCATCTCCATCCTGATCAAGACCGTCTATTAAAAAGTATGAGAAGCTATTCTTCAGGATCTGTATTTGGGCATTTAATTCCGGATCATATGAATTCGATCCGTCCAGTGTCACTTCCGCACCCGCACTGACGGTTTGCAGGGGCCCCGCATCGGCAATCGGAACGGTCGCGCCGGGATCATCCGTGACATTCACCACCACCGTATCGACGGACTCCTGCCCGTCGTCGTCTTTTACCGTGAGCTTGAATGTCAGCGACATAAATGCCTCGGAAGGATCAAGCACATCGGCCGCAGGCGCTGTAAAATACGGGTTTCCCGTGGTGCCGTCGTACAGGGTTACGCTTTCTTCCCCGACCTGCTCCCATATGTAGGAGACAATGACACCATCCGGATCGGAAGATGCAAAACCGTCCAGTGTAACACCGGCTTGTCCGAATGCCACAACCTGGTCCGGCCCCGCATCGGCCACCGGACTGGTGTTGTCCGCCTCGACAGAGACATGAACATTGTCATAATCGTCAACACCGGAATTATCCGTTACGGTCAATAGAAAAACCAGGGTATCCTCATCAGTGACATCGGGCGCGGTGAATATCGCCTTTTTGGAATCCCCATTCAGCAGTTCCACGGCCGTCCCCCCCACCTGGGTCCAGTTGTATGATAAAATTCCGTCATCCGAATCGTTTGATCCCGTCCCGTCGAGTTGTACCATGATGCCTTCATCAACCGTCTGATCAGCGCCCGCATCCGCGGTGGGACCGGAATTGATCCAGTTTACCGTTACCGTTGCCATATCGGTAGACCGAAGTCCATCCACATCCAGCACTGTCAGTCGAAAAACAAGCTGCTCATTTTTCTTTACGTTCGGAGCCGTAAAACTCCGCTCCGACCCGGTTCCGTAAAGAACAACCCCCGGTCCGGAAATTTGTTTCCATACATAGGACGAAACGGAATCCCCCGTGTCCGGATCCGTGGAATTCGACCCGATAAGGGTTACATTTGTCTGACCTTCATCAACCACCGACTCTCCCGGCTCCACCTCGGCAACGGCGGTTGGAGGATAGTTGGGTTCGGCGTCATCATCATCGATGACATTTACAATAACCGTATCGGTTGAGTTTTCAACGTCATTATCCGTAACGGTCAGTTTAAAAGCGAATGTTTCCCCTTCCGCGGCCACATCC
>JAUXEW010000158.1 GCA_030620375.1 Desulfobacteraceae bacterium
CTGCTATTTCAACCATAATTAGACTGTCTAATAATTTGTTGTTTAAGCTGTCTAAATTAACAGCTGTAGTCAGGGTTATATTTAGACAGTTCACAGCGTGATGTCAAGCAAAAAATTGATCCTTTTTTAAAATTTTTTTCTAATTAGCTGGAATATTTATTTTATATAGCTATATCAATAAGTTAAACTGTTTAAATAACTGCCGGATTTTCTGTTAGACTGACTAAATAATAAAGATTCTCCATTTAGACACTTGATGCCGCGGACATATTGAACCCGTAAAGGCGTACTTAAACACAATCCGGCTGTCTTTGATATACCTTTTGCCGGGCTTTTGCAGAGATTCTTAATACCTCAACCTTAATGTCAACATAATCATAAACCTTAGCCTTTTTTTTACCGTGGGCGGGTCTTAAAACCCTTCCCATATATTGTATCAACCGGCCGCTGAACTTTATCGGTGTTGCTAGAAACAGTGAGGATAAATTTTTACTATCAACCCCCTCCCCTATCAACTGGCCGGTGGCGATCAGTACTTTCAACTTTCCCTGACCCAGGCGGCTAAGCACCTTCTGTCTTTCACTCAATGTCAGATTTCCGGTCAACAACTCGGACTCGATCCTATATGTGTATTTTAGCATCGCCTGGAGCGTCTCACAGTGTCTCTTTCGATCGGACAATACCAGACAGGTACCGTTGTTATATAACGACTCTTGTGCAACATCCGATACGATCAGCCGGTTTCTGTCATCATTGACGGTAAGCTCGGAAAGCATCTTGCTGTATTCGTTTACCGGATCAAAACAGGATTGAAAATCAGTCTCTCTGATAAAAATTTCGGCCGATAAAACATCTCCGTTTTCAACCAACCGGGTCTTATCCACCTCGTAATGAACGTCTCCGAGGTGCCAGAAAATCAGCTTTGAAAGGTTGTCGCGACGCCATGGAGTTGCAGACAATCCGAGCATGTACCGGGAATTAAAACTGGTAACCGCCTCTGTAAAGGTCCGGCTGGGGCATCGATGGCATTCATCCACTACTAGAAATCCGATATGGTTGGAAACTTCATCTGCACACTTGTAAAGCGATTGTACCAAAGCAACCGTGATGGCGTCACCGATGTTTTTTTTTCCGCATCCAATTAGTCCTACGGCCTTGCCCGGAATATTAAAAAAAGCTTCTATTCTTTCTATCCATTGGAATGCAAGATCCTTGGTATGCACAACAATCAAGGCGGGTTGATCACGCTTGGCGACCATATAAAGGGCCATTACCGTTTTCCCACTGCCGGTGGGGGAACTTAATGTCCCGAACTCTCTGGACAACATGACATCGACGGCCTTCTGCTGGAATGGCTTTAATTCTCCTGAAAAACGATAGCTCACTTTTGGCAGGAAACATCGTTGATCGTCAACCTGGTAATCAATACCATATCGCCGACATAACCATATCAATTGACGAATATACCCCCTTGGAATCCAAAGCCCGTTATCTCTTATCTTATCATAGAACTTTAATACCTTTGGTACTCCCCTATTCCATCGCCCCATTCGATTGTTTTCAATCCATTTGGGATTCGGAAATTTAAACCGTTCGATCAGTTCATCCCGAAGCTTGGGAGGGACTTCCGATAATCTAAGATTATTTTTAATCGAAATTTTCAACTGCCACACTCCGCCTTAACGATAATTTACGCCTGACGACCGCGCCAAAAATCAAAAAGTTCTCTTTTCCGTCATTCCGGCAAAAGCCGGGCACGTAGTGAAGCTTTTTGCGCTATCCAGTAAATTGAAGCCTCCCCGCAGCAAGCTACGGGGAATGCGTTCGAATTGCTTGTTCAATGCGTTCTGGATGCCGGATCAAGCCCGGCATGACGATTTCGAGATTTTTTACGCAGTTCTTGTCGGACCAGGCCATACTTTTGAACAAGCAACGCGAGCGAAATATACTACTCCATGATCATCTCGGCCATTTGAGTAAATAAAGCAAGCACGTCCGGCGGCGAAGTATCTTGAGAGAATTCTTTGTAAAGCGCATTGATATTGACTACCAGACGCTCCCAATCTCCCCAGGATATGTATTCTCCCAGGTCAATATCTGCCAGCGCCTCTTGTTCGGACATGCCGGCATCATAGCGTTTGCGGACTTCGGCATAGATAAATTCGAGATACCCTTTGACGGCTTCGACACCATTTTTGTCCGTGACCGGCCCGTGTCCCGGAACGATCTTTTCAACGTCCATGTCAAGCATCAGGTCACATGCTTTGACCCAGTTGGACATGGGGCCGGCCCACATGATGGGTGTGCCGCCCACAAACAGGATGTCTCCGGCAAAGATTGTCTTATTTTCAGGAATGTAAACAATCATATCACCCTCGGTATGAGCCGGACCGACTTCGATCAATTGAACTTCCTTGGTTCCTACGCGAAGATCAAGACGTCCTTCAAAGGTCCTGGTCGCCGGACGCGGTTGAAGCCCTTTAAACTGAAAACGGCCGAACATTTTTAAAGCAAAATCACCGGCAGGTCCCAATGTCGGGGCCAATTCCAAAAACTGGACCATGGTTTCCGGGGGTGTATTTGTCATCTCTTCGGCACACGCTTTAGTGGCAACGATCTCCCCGTCTTTAATCAGTTCGCTACCGTAAAAATGATCACCGTTTCCATGGGTGACGACCAAGGTGTTAATTGAAGCAGCAGCCTTATTAGCCGCTGCCATTTCATCGAGCATCTCTTGAGTCATTTCCACATCAAACAGGGTGTCGATTAATAACGACTCATCCTGATCCACGACAAGGCCGGTATTGTTCAACCCCCAGGAACCATCCGGTACAAGATAAGCGTACACTCCACCACCCAAATCGTGAAGTCCTTTTGTATATGCAATCTTCTCCATTTTTCAATCCTCCCTGGTTTTGCGGTTACGGTTTAACGATACGGTTGCGGAGTATTCCCAACCCTTGCACTTCAAGCTCGACCACGTCGCCGGGTTTTATGAATTTTTTAAGTTCGATGCCGCACCCCGTCGGCACGGTGCCGGATCCGATGATGTCACCGGGATAAAGTGTTTCAAATTGACTGACATAATTAATGATGGCGGAAAAATCATGATCCATCATGTTCGTCGAGCCTCTGCTCCATTCCTCTCCATTAACCCGGGCCACCATTGTGTTGTCTTTTCGGGGATCGAATTCATCCGCTGTCACCAGGAAGGGCCCGAACACATTGCCGGTATCCATGTCTTTGCCTTTGGTCGGACCGAGCATTCCCCCCATTTCCCTTAATTGGATGTCACGCGCCGAAACATCGTTGAAGACGGTATATCCGGCAATGTAATCCCAGGCCTCTTCCTTCACGATATTCGTACCCTTGCGACCGATCACGGCGGCGAACTCGAGTTCATAGTCCAGTTGTTCCGTATAGTCGGGCCAGACAATATCGGTCTCCGGCCCCTGGACCGATGCGCAATTCCCTTTGTAATAGATCGCCGGAATTTCGCGATAGATCGGCGGAACGTCCATGCCTTCGGGCAGGGAGTTCTTAAGGTGGTCTAAAAAAGAAAGGGTATCGCGAATGGACGGGGGCCGAGGTAGCGGCGCCAGCAGGCGAACGGCATCCAGGGATCGAACAAGACATTCACCCTTGATTCCGCGAAGATTCGGATTATCGGCCCGGTCACCCAAGTAGGCCAAGACCTCATTTACCGCCTTGGGACCGTGCTTTTCGTTTCTGAGATACTCGATCATGTTAGACGGCATAACCGCGTCGGCAATGGTTTGGGCTCGCGGATGATCGTCTCGTTCGGCCAGGGTCAATGCATATGCCGAATTAAGATCCAGAATCTTTTCCTGTGGGGTCACAAGGCCTAATCGCTCTATTGAACCAAAATCTCCTGTTATTTCAAATGTACATAATTTCATCGATTTATCCTTTTTCTGTGGTTAAAATAAATTGGGTAATAGCGTAGTAGAGACGTCCCGGAAGTTTCTAAGATTTAATACTGCCCGTATTCAAATACGGTTTCCGTCATGGCTACTACGTTTTCCTTTTTGGATTCCAAAGGAATACCGGCGGCAGACCCGTCAACGATAAGGCCGCCATCCGGAAAAAAATCAATCAATTCCTTGACGTAATCCTTTACCTCATTAACGGTGCCTCCAATCAAAAGCCCCGCGGGAATATCGCCCCAAAAACACATGGTATGGCTCAAAATCTCCTTGTGCTGATGACGATCAATAGTGTCATAGTGGCCCATGATTTTACCGGGTGCCAATTCGGCTAAATATTCAAGCCGACCTGTATAATTGCCTTCCAGGAATGGTTCCGGGGTTAAACCGGCTTCAATTAAGTCCGTAAAAAGTCTTTTTAACTGTGGCCAGTAAAATCTTTCAAACTGTTTTTTACTCATGAATCCTTCAGCTCCCTTGTGCAGCGGTATAAAAACCCTTTTCAGATTCTTATTTCTTTTCGCAGCCATAATTACGGACGCCGACATCATTGGTTCAAAATACTTCACAAGGGCGAGCAGTTTATCGGGCTGCCGGTACATATCGAGCATGGTCCCTTTCATACCCCGATAATTATCTGCAACAAAATCAAAGGCGCAGATTCCTGCAAGGCTATGCAGAAGCGGATATCCCATCTCCTTTATGTCGGCAACGAGTTTGAACTGAGAGGCGATCCATCTTTTGTTTTCTGCTGCAGCCTCAACCAGTTTTTCCCAAACATCGGAAAAATGTATAGCCATACCCGGAATCCTGCTGGTCATCCAGCCGCAAAAAAAGCTTATCGGCAAAGGCAGTGCTTCCAAAGGTTCCATGGTGGATGCAAATCGTGGCATTAACTTGCGCACGGTGAAATCGGTCGGGTCTTTTAAAAAATCATCAACTTCATCAGCTAGAAGGTATTCTTTTTCGACATATTGATAGGAGAGATGATCCGGCAACCGTCTTTTTTTATTAGCGGCACCCGGCCAGTTTAGATACTTGATACCCATTAGGTCCAAAACCTTACCCGGAGTAAAGACGAAGGTGGGAGGGGCCATATCCCAGTTGAATTCTTTCATGGTCTTTTTATAGGCCTCTGCCGTCTTGTCATAGTCATACATGACATCTTTGCAACTAACTCCCTGGCATGTCGGCATAAAGAAATCGGCTAATGATGCTATGGGGACGCGGTCGGTCTTTTTAAGTGCAACGGTATCCATGACCCTTTTTTCTCGCTCATCGTACATCCTTTTATTTTCAGTTTCTTGTGTCATTTTGTCGCTCCAATAATCCATTAAAAAACTACAGGTTAGCGCACTTAAACATTTATCCATTTATGACAGAGCGCTACAGCATCCATAGCATGACTGCCGTATGCATCAGCACCAACATATTTGACCACATTTTCCTCAATCTGTGCACCGCCGATCATAATATGGCTGTCGATACCTTCCTTCTTTAATGCCTCAATGGTAGATTTCATGGGATCATACGCCAGGGTCAGCAGGCAGCACAATCCGATGACCTGGGGTTTAAATTCCTTTGCAGCCTTAATAATCTTTTCGGCCGGGACATCGATGCCAAGATCAAGGATATCGTACCCGTTGATATCAAGCATGAAACTGACAATGTTCTTTCCGATGTCATGGATATCTCCCTCTACGGTAGCCATGATAACTTTACCATATTTTTTCTTTTTACCGTCGCCGCTATCTTTAATGTGCGGCTTTACCATATTAGAGATGGCGCGCATCATCTCCCCTGCAAGTATCAATTCAGGAATGAAATATTCTTCTTTTTCAAAAAGCTTGCCGACTTTGCCCATACCGCCTTGAGCAGCCGACAAAATTTTCATAGGATCCACGCCATCTTCAAGGTACTGCTCGGCCAATGACATGGTTTTATTTTCGTCCATCGAAGCCATGGCATCGATAAGGTCATTCAGGGAATTTTTTTCTGCATCTTCGTCTGTTTTAGCAGCCATATCTGCTGACGGTTCAGTTTCAACAGGAGCGGTTGCGCCCCAAAACGATGCCGGCTGTTTTTCGATTATTCCTGAAGCGGCTAAAGCATCAACTAAATTTTTCACAGCCCCGGCCACGTTTGAAAAGTCGCCGGGCGCTTTCTTGTCAGGTCCAATAATTCCGGATCGAATGGCATTATTGTATCTTAAGCAGTGCTTGTCCAATCCCAGTACCAACTCTGCAGCATGGATAATGGCGCGCAGTTGCATATTTTCAGGATCAATGATGGCACTGTCCATACCGGCCGCAATGGCAATTGCCGCAAATGCCTGGTTGATAATTGTCCGGACGGGCAGGCCAAAAGAGATGTTGCTCAAACCCGATGTGATGTGTACGTTGGGAAATTCCTTTTTCACCCCCCGCATGACGTCAAATGCGATGATACCGCTGCCATCATCTGTTGCGGCGGTGGCTATGAGAGGGTCGACATAGATTTTTTCATCGGGAAGACCACCCTCCCGTGTAATGGAGATCAATCTACGAATAATTTCCATCCGTTCTTTAACTGTTTTCGGTATCCCATTATCATCTAAAGCAAGTATGATCAGCTCTGTTTGATGCTCAAGGGCGACGGGAAGGACATGCTTTATCCGACTAGACTCTCCACTGAGGGAATTTATCATGGGGACCTTATGAGCAGCCTTGATACCCGAGGTAAGGGCTAACGGATTGGTGCTGTCTAGACACAGCGGGCAATCCAC
>JAUXEW010000087.1 GCA_030620375.1 Desulfobacteraceae bacterium
ACAAAAAGCCAGTTATTTTTTCCTTTGATTGACAAGCAATTTTTTCAATTTAGGCTTTCGATATCCGGTTCTAAATGGTTGTAAACTTATAAAACATCGCTCAACGGGGTATCCATGAGTACAAAAGAGGACAAGGTGAAAGACGTTTCTGAAGATGGTGTCGAAGAATCGGCCGAAACAACATCTGTCCAAACGGGTAAAACCGACCCGGGAAACGGGGCTGAAGGTCCTATTATCCTGTTTTTCTTAGTCGGACTTTTAATAAGCCTTATTATCGGATGGGTAATTTTCCCGAAACTTCTCTACTCCCATAAAAAGCAGCCGTTTGATTTCAATCATGCCCTTCATATGGGAGAAGTAGATAACGGATGCGAGAGTTGCCACTTTTTCCGTGAAGACGGGTCTTTTTCCGGGGCACCCGGGCTAGCCCAGTGTATTTATTGCCATGACGATCTTCAAGGCGTGAGCCCCGATGAAGTCGTATTTGTAGAAAATTATGTGGCCACAAACCGCGAGGTCCCCTGGCTGATCTATTCAAAGCAACCGGATTGTGTGTTTTTTTCCCATGCCGCTCATATCAAAGGGGCGCATATGGATTGCACCGTTTGTCACGGTTATATCGGAGAATCCGATCACCTTAAGGTTTATGAAGAAAACCGGATAACCGGTTACAGCCGGGACATTTGGGGAAAAAATATCGCCGGCCTAAAGAAAAATTCATGGGATCGAATGAAGATGGATGATTGCGCCGAATGCCATATGGAAGCAACCGGCAGGACATCCAGCGTACAGACTAAAAAGGACGGGTGTTTTGTTTGTCACAAATAACCCCCGGCTAAAAGCGCTGAAAACCGTAAACATAACACGAAACATCGTGTTTGCTGTCATTCTTAAGGGGTAAGAGACCTATGAAAATCGACAGAAGGAGTTTCTTGTCACTGGGAATCGGGGTTGCTGCAGGGACTACCCTTTCACCATTGCCCTGGAAGGTGACCGATGATCTTTCCATATGGACCCAACGGTGGCCCTGGACGCCCGTACCGGAGGATGGTGAAACCAGCCATGTCAATTCCGTGTGTACGCTTTGTCCCGGCGGCTGTGGCATTTCCGTACGTAAGATCAATGATCGGGCCGTAAAAATTGAAGGGATGACGGATTCTCAAATCAATGATGGCGGGATCTGTATTTTGGGACTATCCGGCTTACAGCTTCTGTATGGCCCAACCCGTATCCGGTCTCCCTTAAAACGCATGGGAAAAAGAGGATCGGGGAAATGGGAACCCATCTCATGGGAACAGGCAATCTCAACGGTTGTACAGAAATTAGATGAGCTGCGGTCTCAAGAAAGGCCCCATGCCGTAGCCTGTATTTCCGGTCAAAAAAATGGTACGGTCGCCGAACTTTTGAAACGATTCTTAACCACATACGGATCTCCCAATTTCATGCATGTGCCTTCGATACAAGATTCTTATGAACTAACCCTGAGCATGATGAACGGCGTTCAGGCGATGGCAGGTATCGATGTTGAAAATGCCGGCTATGTGCTAAGTTTTTCAAGCGGCACGCTTGAAGGATGGGGGTCTCCGGTTCGGATGTTCAAAGCAAACAGCAAATTACGGGACAATAAAGGGAAAATGGTCCAAATTGAATCCCGTTTGTCCAACACCGCCGCTAAAGCCGACAAGTGGATTCCCATTAATCCCGGAACGGAAGCTGATCTGGCCCTGGGATTGGCCTATGTGATCGTCCAAGAAGCCTTGTATAGCAGGAAGTTTGTCGAAAACTATTCGGCCGGCTTTAACCAATTTAAAGCTTTTGTAATAAACGGATACAGCCCTAACAAAGTTGCGAACAACACAGGCGTTGATTCATCCATCATTATTGCACTGGCCAGAGACTTTGCCAAGGCCGCAAATCCGCTGGCCATCTGCGGACGAGGCCAGGGAGACACGCCCGGCCCCCTTGCCGAATTTGTAGCCGTACACGCTTTAAACGCCCTTGTGGGAAATATCAACCAGAAAGGTGGAATTTGGTCGCTTCCCGAACCAAATTATATCCGGTGGCCGGCGGCTGAACCGGATGAAACGGCGAAACAGGGATTACGAGAGAAACGGATTGACGGTGCCGGAAACGGGGCTTATTCCCATACTCGCTCACTGCTGAATCGCTTTCCTGAAGCCCTCAATTCTCAAAAAGGGGATGCAATTAAGGTATTATTGGTTTCAGCGGCTAACCCGCTTTACACGCTACCTGACACCAAATCCATAAAAAAAGCGATTGATAAGATCCCTTTTGTCATCAGTTTTTCTTCTTATATGGATGAAACCGCCCGATATTCCGACCTTCTTTTACCGAATCATACCTATTTGGAGCGGTTTGAGGATGTGGTCCAACCGGCAGGATTCCATCAACCGTATATCGGACTATCAAAACCGGTGGTCAAGCCCTTATACCTTACACGACATACGGGAGATGTTGTGATTGCTATGGCCCGCGCCTTAAAGGGAAATATATCGCGCGCGTTTCCCTGGAAGTCCTATGATGAGTGTTTAAAACAAACTTTGGGGGCTAAATTGAACTCCCTGATGGCAAAGGGTTATTGGATCGATGAAAAATATACGCCCCCCACCTGGGCCAAAGCATTTAAAAAGACCTCGAAAAAATTCGAGTTTACCCTCACACCATTTAAGCAACCGACCCGGGTTTTACCCAAAGGGGATGCGTCAACATTTCCCCTT
Organism: Desulfobacteraceae bacterium; assembly: GCA_030620375.1. GTDB lineage: Bacteria > Desulfobacterota > Desulfobacteria > Desulfobacterales > UBA5616 > JAUXEW01. The sequence goes on from JAUXEW010000087.1 coordinate 2,739, forward strand.
TTGCTGATACCCTATGATTCCGTTAGACTGGCCAATGATCGAATCGGTGATCCGCCGTTTATGATAAAAACCGTGGAAGATACCGTACTGAAAGGAAAAGATGTCTTTGTTGAAGTCAATCCGAAAACCGCCGAAGAGCTGAAGCTGGCCGAAGGCAAGACCGCCGTACTGACGACGCCCACAGGCAAGGCCAACGTTAAAATCCATTTATTTGATGGAATTCGGCCCGGCATCATCGCAATGCCAAAAGGGCTGGGTCATAATGCGTACGATAAATTTTTAGCTGAGAAAGGGATCAATGTAAACGATCTCATAAGTCCGGTGGAAGATGCTACCTCTGGCCTTGATGCGGCATGGGGAATCAGGGCAATGCTATCCAAATTATAATGAATACGAGGTTCTGATGAAAGAAGATCCCAATCATATAAAAGCCCGTAAATTCGGAATGATCATAGACCTGGACAAGTGCACGGGATGTGGCGCCTGTATGGTCGCCTGTATGTCAGAAAACAACGTGCCGTTTAAGGAGGATGAATCCAATAAATTAGACAGCATCACATGGATGCGTGTTTATAAGGTAACCAATGGAAAACCTTATCCGGACATGGAAATCTGTTATATTCCCAGGCCGTGCATGCATTGTGAGGGCTCCCACGGTCACTCGCCGTGTGTCTCCGTTTGCCCGGCAACCGCAACGGACTATGACCAGGCAACCGGAATTGTCAGCCAGATTTATACCCGCTGTTTTGGGTGCAGATACTGTATGGCCGCCTGTCCTTATCATGCAAGATATTTCAACTGGTGGGACCCGGTATGGCCGACCGGTATGGAACAATACCTTAGCCCCAATGTCTCACCGCGTATGAGGGGCGTTGTAGAAAAATGCACCTTTTGCTTTCATCGATATCAACTGGCAAAAGACCGGGCATTTTATGAGGGACGGAAAACGATTGAAGAGGGAGATTATCAAACCGCCTGCACCCAGGCCTGCCCTGCCGGTGCCATCACTTTCGGCGATTTGAACAACCCCCATCACAAGGTAAATCAATTGGTTGAACCTGATCCCAAACACAACGGCCGGCCGAAAAACCCCAATGCATTTCGGCTTCTTGAAAGACTTGGCACAAACCCCAAGGTCTACTATCTGACCAGCCGAGAATGGGTGAAACGCGCTGGTGATAATTATTTGAAAAACGAAGATTAAATTATAAAATGAGATTATTACCACGAATATACGGTTAACATTGAGGAGCAGATACCTTATGGATTCAGCATTAATACCCCAAGGAGTAAAACGCTGCCCTACATGGCAATTCCTTTTATGGCTCGGTATCGTCGGTGTAGTATTGCTGTGGGGCGTCTATGCAATGGTGCTATGCTGGATAAAGGGCTTAAACCAAACTAATATGAATGACGCATATGGATTTGCCCTTTGGATTTGGGCAGATCTCGCTGTCATTGCGCTGGGCGGCGGTGCCTTTTTTACGGGATTTTTAAGATATCTCGTTGGAAAAGACGAATTAAAAAATATCATTAATTACGCGGTTCTCATCGGATTTATTTGCTATAGCTCGGCGTTGCTGCTTTTGGCCATCGATGTGGGCCAACCATTAAGAAGTTGGCACATTTTCTGGCATGCAAACATTCACTCCATGTTAACGGAAGTGGCATTCTGTCTGTCCTGCTATTTTATGGTGCTGACGATTGAATATGTGCCGCTTATTCTTGAAAATCGTCAGTTGGACAAAATTCCGTTCTTTCATCACCTGGGACACAACATGCATGAAATCATGGCGATATTTGCAGCAACCGGCGCGTTTCTTTCATTTTTTCATCAAGGATCACTCGGGGGAGTGGCCGGTGTCCTTTTTGGCCGTCCGTTTGCGTATCGAGAGGGCTTTTTGGTATGGCCGTGGACCTTTTTCCTATTTACCTGGTCGGCGGCCGCCTGTGGTCCGTGTTTTACGCTACTGGTCACTAAAATCACGGAAACGATCACTAAAAAGAAACTGGTTAAACCAAACGTTGTCGATCTTCTCGGCAAAATCTCCGGATGGATGTTGGGGACCTATATTGTCGCAAAAATTATCGACACATGGTATTGGGCGCTGGTTACCGTGCCATCTAAGGGCTTTACACTAACAGATTTTTATTCCAATAATGCCCTATACGGCATTTGGATTTTAGTAATGGAAATTTTAATCTGCGGGGTGGCACCGGCGATCATTCTCATAATCGGCCCCTTACGGAGAAATTCGGCCTTATTCATGACGGCCATCATTCTAGCTGTGATCGGTGTTTGTATTAACCGTTGGGTCATGGTCCTGCAGGTCATGGCTATGCCCGTGCTGACATTTGAAAACTGGGTCCTATATTATCCAAGCTGGCAGGAAGTTGCGACCACCGTTCTCCCGGTGGTATACGGTATTATTCTGATTATGATTTCATACCGCTATTTGCCGGTTTTTCCCCAAGAACAGGAGTTAAATCCGGTTGAAAAGTAACCGGTTTATCAGGAGGAAAATTTATGTTTCCGTTTTCTTTTGAATGGGTATGGGACATGGACCACATGGTTTTCCATGGTGGGCTATGGTATGCCTTGAGCATCATCGGTCTAGGCGTAACTTATTGTATTATTAAAGCGGCTCTTGACACCCTTAAGGGCAACGGGGCTCAACACCTCTGATCTTAAAATGAATTGACCGACCAAAGCGCTTGCCCGATAGTATGGTATTGGACAAGCGCTTTTTTTAAAGACGTTAAAACGGGACAAGACCATGGACAAAATCCTGATTGAAGGGGGTCGAACCTTAAATGGCGAAGTCAAAATCAGCGGGGCCAAAAATGCCGCTCTCCCCATACTGGTTTCCGCATTGCTTAGCGATGAAGTCAACACCTTTACCAATGTACCGGACTTAAAAGATATTGAAAGCACCAAAATCCTTTTAAAGCATCTTGGTGCAAGGATAGATTCGGATAAAGATGTCGTTCAGATAGACGCGGCCGGATTAAACAATCATGAAGCCCCTTATGATCTGGTTAGAAAAATGAGGGCTTCTGTGCTGGTTCTTGGCCCGCTCTTAGGCAGATTAAAAAAAGCCAGGGTTTCATTACCGGGTGGGTGCGCCATCGGTGAAAGGCCGATTAATCTTCATTTAAAGGGCCTTGCCCAACTCGGTGCCGATATTAAACTGAAACATGGATATGTCGAAGCAACAACAAAAGGATTAAAAGGCGCTGACATCTATCTGGACATCGCCACGGTAACCGGAACAGAAAACCTGATGATGGGAGCGGTCCTGGCGGACGGTGTGACCATTATTCGAAATGCGGCGAAAGAGCCTGAGGTTGTCGCCCTCGCAGATGTTCTAAACCAAATGGGTGCGAAAATTAAAGATGCCGGTACTTCGGTAATCACTATCAACGGGGTTGAATCTCTTCACGGTACATCTTTTTCAATCATTCCGGATCGAATCGAGGCGGGGACATTCATGGTGGCCTCGGCGTTAACCAAAGGAGATATTACCCTGACAGACTGTGCGCCGATGCATTTGGGTGCCTGCATTAACAAGTTAAAGCTTACCGGTGCCAGGGTTACCGTGGGCGAGAAAAAAATAAGGGTCGTTGGTAAGGATGAAATCGAAAGTGTCGATGTAAAAACACAGCCCTATCCCGGGTTTCCCACCGATATGCAGGCTCAGTTTATGGTGTTGATGTCGATCGCCACGGGGTTGAGCCTTATTTCCGAAACCATCTTTGAAAACCGTTTTATCCATGTCAGTGAACTCAAACGCATGGGTGCGGATATTAAAATTTCCGGTAACGCGGCATTGATTAAAGGGGTGCCCAAGCTCTTGGGTGCGCCGGTTATGGCTTCCGATCTCAGAGCCAGTGCGTCTTTAATATTAGCCGGTCTGGTCGCCCACGGCCAAACCGAGGTGAATCGCGTCTATCATTTGGATCGAGGTTACCAGTCCATAGAAGCCAAGTTTTCCCGTTTAGGGGCGGCCATCAAACGAATCAAGGCCTAAGAACACGCTCATATTTGAGCTTACACGATTTTTTAACCATTACGCGCTAAGGGGCGGTCTAACGGCAGACAAACTCCCCGACTCCTGAATCATTTAAAATGGAAAAAATCTACGCTCGTCCGGTTATTCCGCTGCTGCTCTCTTTCATTGCTGGTATTACCATCGGTTATTGGTACCCGGACCGCAGTCTGTGGGCTTACTCCCTTATTATCTTGTCCGTCGGCTTTGTCATAATTCATATTAGAATCGATAAAGCCGCCTGCATTTCTCCCTTGATTCTGTTCGCATGCGTGGGGTATCTGTCGATACAATCCTGGGTGGCGCCTAATTTTCCTTCCCATCATATTATTCACTTCACGGACACCCACCCCTTAGAGATCTCCGGCACAATTTCCAGCTACCCGACCAACAAGGTGAAACGAACCCAATTCTATTTGAACGTCAAAACCCTTTCACACAATGAAAACACTTTCCCGGCCACGGGTAAAATTCGGGTAACCGTTGCCGGAGAAAGTCCTGAACTGGCCAAAGGCGACAGGATTAATTTCATCAGCCGGATAAGGTCTATTCGAAATTTTTCAAATCCCGGCGGATTTGACTACAAAACGTTTATGGCATTTAAGAATGTTCGGGGAACCGCCTACGCTAGAGGAGACAAACTGGTCCTTTTAAAACCGCGTGGCCAAAAAAATGCGTTTGACAATAACCGTTCTTTTCGAAAAACAATTGCCGTTCTTATTGAAAACGCGGGAAGCACAACCTCCAGTGCTATTCTTAAAGCGCTGATCATCGGTGAGAAAACCGGAATTGACCCGTCGCTTCGAGATGCTTTCAATCGTGCGGGATTGGGACATCTTCTGGCCATCTCAGGGCTTCATATCGGAATTGTGGCATCCTTCGCCTTTTTCATATTGCAACGCCTGCTTTCATTTCTATCGCCACTACTTTGGCACGGCTGGGTAAAAAAAACCGCTGCCTTTCTATCGCTTATTCCAGTTTGTATTTACGGCCTGATTTCCGGGATGTCGCCCTCAACCCAAAGAGCCGTTATCATGGTAGCGTTTTTCTTGATGACATTTTTGTTTGAGCGCGAACAAGACACCTTTAATACCCTTGCCATCGCGGCCATGATCATCCTGATTATCTTTCCGCCGTCTCTATTTTCGGTTTCATTTCAGCTTTCTTTTGCGGCAGTTGCGGCAATTCTGACCGGCATGTCCTGTATCCCTCTCCAAATGCGCCCTGATGCGCCCATTCTCTCCAAATATGTAAAAACCGTCTTGGCCTTTCTATCGGTATCTCTGTTCGCCATTCTGGGCACTTTACCGTTAGTCATGTATTATTTCAACCAGGTCTCCTTGGTGGGACTATTTGCCAATTGCATAGGGATTCCCCTTATCGGTTTTATGGTCGTTCCTTTAGGGCTCGCTTCCGTGTTCATCTATCCGCTCAGCGTCCACCTGGCATCGTTCGGGTTTCACCTCTGTAACCTTATCTTGGATCAAGTCATTGCAATAATACGTTTTATATCCGGTTTTGACGTTTCAGCAGTAAAGACCATAACTCCCAACATGTTGGAAATTTTAAGTTTTTACCTGCTGTTCTGGGGAGCATGTCACTTTCGGAAAAGCCAGGGTGCTAAAATTATGGTGGGATTGCTCATTGTGGTATTGGGTGCGGATATTGCTTATTGGACCCATAGACGCGTTTTTAATGATGATCTTCGGGTCACTATATTTGACGTAGGACAGGGATTTGCAAGTCTTTTAGAATTCCCCGAGGGTTATACCATGATGGTCGATGGTGGCGGATTTTCGGATAATTCTGTATTTGACGTGGGTGCCCGAATCATCGCGCCGTATTTATGGCAAAACAAGATCAGAACCGTCGACACCTTAATTTTATCTCACCCCAACAGTGACCATCTAAACGGATTGATCTATATTGCCGAACATTTTCACGTAAAATCAATTTGGACCAATGGTGAAAAAGTCAATACGTTGGGGTATCGAAACTTCATGTCCATTATTTCAAAAAACCAGATTAACACGCCTTCCTTTCCCGCGATCCCGCGGTCCCAGACGATTAACGGCGTCCGTTTGAAAATCCTAAATCCACCAAAAGATTTTTTAGACTCTCCGATCATCGCCAAACTAAACGACACAAACAATAATTCCATCGTGATCAAGGCGAGTTTCGGGTCTATATCATTTCTGTTTCCGGGAGACATCACCCAAAAAACAGAACGGAGGCTGGTTTCTTCAGCAGTAGAAGATTTGTCCAGCACGGTTCTCTTTTCTCCGCACCATGGGAGTAAAACATCTAGTTTCGGGCCGTTTTTAGACCGTGTGAACCCAAAGTTCGTCATCATATCCGCCGGATGGAAAAACAGGTTCCATTTTCCCCACCCTTCTGTCTTAAAAAGATATCAAGATCGAGGGCACACCGTTTTTCGAACCGATCTAAACGGCGCCGTGAGAATCGCTACCAACGGAACATCGCTTACCATCAACCCGACGATTCCTTAAAAATCCTTGACACGTGTATGGCTTATTATTAACCTTATGGTTTTTGATGATTGCCGAACTGTTTTTGGGCGTAAGGAGAAAGTTTTAATGGTTGAATTTAAATATCAGGAAATGTTCCCGCTGGGAAGTGATGACACGGAATACCGCCTTCTGACGGATGACTATGTTGCCGTTAAGCATTTTGAAGGAAATGATATTTTACAAATTGAACCGCAAGGCCTGACATTTTTGGCTGAAAATGCATTTAAAGATGTTGCCCATCTTTTAAGAAGCAATCACCTTAAACAATTAAAGGCGGTTCTTCGCGACCTGGATACTTCGGACAACGATCGATATGTTGCACTTGAAATGCTAAAAAACGCCGTGATCGCGGCAGAAATGGTATTTCCCCT
>JAUXEW010000231.1 GCA_030620375.1 Desulfobacteraceae bacterium
TCCATGAGTCGCATCTCGTCTTCTTGATCTAACGGCGTATAGAAATAATGGTCGATGACATTGTCCCAGGTCATGTTGGGCGCCCATTTTTCAAAATGCCGGATAAACTTGTCGTTGTGCGTGGCCCGAACTTCTTCCCATTCTTCACGGGTAAGCTCACTCGCCTTTGGAAAGAAGAACCACCCGGTCAGGCTATGCTTTCCCGGAGGCGCGTAGGTGGGGTCCCACAGGCTGTTGACCCAGGTCCCTGCGCCCGGAATTCTCGGGATCCTCCCATACACCGCGTCCATGCAGTACTCAAGAATATCTTCGGTGGTATCAAACCCCACCACCGTATAAAATGTCTTGTTAATATCCGGATTCCATTTGGCGCTTTTATAATCAGGCGCTTCATGAAGGGCAAGCCCTGTTGAGGCCAATACGGAACTCGGGCCGATCTGAAAGTCTTTGACCCTTTTGGCCCATAAGGGACTTAAATTCTCTTCGCCCACCATCCTGAGCATGGTTCCCTTGATGTCGGCGTTGGAGGCAACCAGTTTTTTCGCCCGCACCTCGGTACCGTCTTTTAGCTGAACCCCCACCGCCTTTTTACCTTCAAGAAGAACTTTGACCACCTCGCTACTCTCAAAAAACTCCATTCCTTCCCGAACACCGGCCATCTCCATGGCATGGGCCAGGGTGTGGGTTCCGCCTACCATCAATCGCCAGTTGAAATAGATGGCAAAAATGCCAAGTGCAGAAATCCCGGATCCTTCTCTTTCCAAGGGCGCGCACCATTCCACGGCCATCCGGTTTAACAGTGTTTTTAACTCATCGCTTTCAAACAGATAATCATAAACATCCGGCGGCGACATTTTAGCGACAAATTTGGGGATACCCAACATCTCGGCCATCATTCCCATAGCCAAAATTTCCGGGTCCGGATTCTCCGGTGTGGGTTGTATGGCAGGGCTATACAAACCGGCCGCAAAAAAGACCTCCATTTCCTGAAGCTTTTTCCGGATCTCCACAAACGTGTCGGCATCATGTTTCGAATATTGGGCAATGGATTTATGTGTTTTTTCGTAATTCTCAGGATGCTCTACACTGTAAATGACAATCGGCGGGCGACCGTCGGAAAAGGCGATTCCGGATTGGGCCTCAGGATAAATGCACCGGGCTCCCAATTGCTCCAGGTTGAAATCATAATATATCGGCATCCAGTCCATAAACTCCATGTATTGTGCGTGAAGGTTGTGCAGGAATCCGGGTGCCGTACATTCCGATGTAAATATCGCACTTCCTTCTTCATGTCTTCTCTCAAATATTGCCGTGGCCATGCCGGCGCGCTGAAGATAGGCTCCCAGCGTTAAACCCATGTGGCCGCCGCCAATGATGATGGCGTCATATTCTTTTTTTATTGACATGTTATTCTCCTTTCTTAAATCTCTATCCACCATTTATCCAATTCAAAATCATCCGCAATCACCTGCAGGGCATTATACCCCGGCCCGAATGTGATAAATCCATGGGGATGCGTGGCTGAACCGCAAAGATACAACCCCTCGACGGGCGTTCGGTATTGGGACATCAACGGCGTCGGCCGACTGCCCATGAGATTATCCTCGCAAATCCGGCCCACCATCCAGTCTCCGTTTTTCATGTTGATCAGTTTCTCCGATATGTCCAGCGGCGTATACGGCTTGGCCTGAATGATGTCGTCTGCCGTAAAATTGTCACAGTATGTCTCCATTTTCCGGATGCATCGGTTGGCATATGCGGTTTTAAAATTTGATGCCCACAGACCGGCTCCTTTACCGTCCACGCTGTAGGGAACCAATGCCCGGATCACCCCTGTTGCCTTGCCTTCCGGTGCGTCGGTGGGGTCAAACATGGAGTTGATGGCCACATTCAGTTTGGGATCTTGGGGAACCTTGCCGCTGCGAATATCCTTCCAGTCATTGTTAAAGTCTTCCAGACACTCATAGCCGATATTCAATACCCAGGCGTTGTTGATGTCCGGATCAAACTGTGCCGCTTTGTAGGTGGGAATCTTGTGCATCGCCATATGGACGGAGAATAACGTGCCGTCCTGATATTCGGTGTTGTCCACATCCTGTTTTATCTCTTCCGGCAAAACATCCGGCGGCAGCATCTGGTTAAATGTCTGATCAAGATCCAGGCTGCTGGCAACCAGCTTTTTTGCGTGAAATTCTTTGCCGTCACTGCAGCGAACCCCAACCGCACGACCGTTATCCAAAAGAATCTCTTCCACCGGGGATGCCATCCGAAATGTCACGTTGTTCCGGCGCATCTGCCGCCATAAGGCATGGGCCAGACGGTGCGATCCGCCGATGCAAAGACGCCAGTTATCGATCTTGCCCAGCATAAACGGAAACGATATAGCCAGCCCCACCAAATCCGTGTAGTAACCGCAAACCGCCGCATGAAAGGCCAGCATGGCTTTGACTTTTTCGTTCTCAAAGTGTTTGTTCAAAAAATCATTGATGCTCATGGATCTTAAGCTGGCACGGAAAAATTCGGTTTTATCTTCCAATTTCCAGGTACTCAGCGCCCTGGTAATGTCATTGACATCGATGGGCGGGGCATACATCAGCGTGCCGATCATCAGGTCCTGGAACCCTTTTACCTCCTTGTAAAGCCGTTGAAAGGTGTCCGCGTCCTTTTTGGAAAACCGGCTCATGGAGGCATGGGTCTTAGCCATATCCGCATGTATGGTCATGGCGGTGCCGTCCTCAAATATCGACCCCATCTGGACCGGGGGAAAAGCATAGTTTACACCGTCCGGCTCACCCACCAGATCCAGGTCGTCATACACCGGGCACAATCCCACGAATGTATGATAATTGCTGTGCAGATTGTGCAAAAATCCGGGGCGCGTATAGTGCTCTGTGGTCAGACCCCCGCCTTCTTCCAGTCTTCTTTCCAATACCAGCACGTCCCACCCGCTCTTTCCAAGGTAAGTTGACAGTGCCATGCCGTTATGCCCGGCACCGATAATGATGGCATCATAGGTTTCTTTTTCCATATGAAAATCCCCCCTTCCCTAAGAGAATTTAAGTGATTAAAAATTGAGTTAGATATCCAAAAGGCCGTGTTGCGCGACGCCCCACTAAAGCGTTCATCGATCACTTGTCATAAGGCGGTTTGCCTTTCGGCCAGTCGGTCAAGTCACTCGACTTATATAAATCAAAAATGATATTGGCCAGATCGGCATTTTGCATCATCATCCGCATATCCCCCCGAATCGTCAGGGTACCGTCCAACCCTTTTTCAATGGGATCCACGATTCCAGCAGCCATACTCTCAAAGACACTTGCGGGTCCGGTGATCCTGTAATTTAACCCTTTTCCGCTGATCTTCTCTTCTGATGGCCGTATCTCTTTGATTTTCCCGTCTACCATGTATACAAAAAAATATTTAAACTCACCTTTCGGGGTATACGGAGATATGCCGTCTCCTTCGATTTCAATGGCAACCCGCCATTCCCCCTGGGGAACCTTTTCAGCCAGGTCGTCACGGCTGTTGGCCAATTCCAACATTGCATCGTACCATTCTGCTGTAAAAATATCCGGCATTGCTTATTCCTCCTTTATTAATTCTTGTTTGGGTTTTTCCCAGCCCGTAAATTTCTCTGCCAGTTCCTTAAACTGGTTTGACAATTTAAACAATCCTTGAGCAAGCTGATCTGCCTGTCTGGCATGCTTGATATAGCCTTCATTCAAATGGGTGGAGATTTCTTGGGTGATTGAGGAACTAAACGGCAAATTTTCAATAAATTTCTGAAGTTCCCGGGAGGCCTGGACCACATTTCCGTATACATTAACATTATATTCAGTCGCTTCATCAATTTGAATGGTAATGGCATAGACAACTTCAGTTACGCCGTTAATCAGCAATTGAACCTTTTCGATGTCTGAGGCCGCCTCAGGGGCCGATTTCATAATTTTGTCAAGATTTTCAACGATATTTTTTACTTCTCCATAATATGCCTCGAAAAGCGGCTTTCTCTCTAAAGCGGGGGCAGTGGCGTTGCGAAGATAATGGGCAAGATACTGCATCTGCTCGGAAAGTCCGTCGGAGATACTCCTCTTGACGAGATCGATCCGGGTCCTTTCGATTTCTTTTACCAGCTGATCAAGGGTAAACGGCTTCTCAAGGAAGCTGTTACAGCGGTTTCGCAAGGCCTCGATTAGCAGATTCTTCTCACCGTAAGTAGTTGTCATAATGACCGGCAATGCGGCATTTTTTTCGCGGATTGTCCGTAATAATTCCATGCCGTCCATACCCTTCAAATCAAAATCTGTCAAAACCATGTCAATCGGCGGGTGGTTGTTGATTCGATCCAGTGCCGCTTCTGCGCTTAATGCGCCAAAAACCGTATAGCCTTTGGTTCTCAGACCTCTTGTTAAGCTTTCAATTTGAACCGGTTCGTCGTCAACAATCAGAATATTCATCTTAAATCCTATACGCTTCGTTATGTTGAGCAACCCCATAGATGATGGTTTCGTAAAAAGTCACAAAACGTCCTTTTTTGTCATTCCGGCGAAAGCCGGAATCCAGTAAATTCAATTACTTCTGGATGCCGGATCAAGTCCGGCATGACGGTTTTGGGACTTTTTACGAAGCCATCATAGA
>JAUXEW010000038.1 GCA_030620375.1 Desulfobacteraceae bacterium
CGTCGAGCGTGTAAAAGAACGGCTCATTCGCGGTGACCGGATCGATGGAGTCGGTTTTTATTACGGACAGATCGGCGCTGGCCGCTACCAGGGTCGATTCATCCGACGTATTATTATCCCCAACGGGATCGGGTGTATCCGCCGCAATAACAGCGGAATTGGACAGCAGCTGTCCCTGAGACGGTGCGATTACGCTGATGGTTATCAACGAGGATCCGGGTTCCAGGACCGGCCGGGTGCAGGTGACCGTGCCGCTGGTCTCGCTGCAGGCCCACCCGACGCCGGATGCGCTGACAAATGTAACGCTGTCGGGCAGCGTATCGGTGACACTGACAGTGACGGCGGTGCTCGGGCCGGTGTTGGTAACGTCAAGCGTGTAAAAGAACGGCTCATTCGCGGTGACCGGATCGATGGAGTCGGTTTTTATTACGGAGAGATCGGCGCTGGAATTTAAAAGAGTGCCGAATATGTTTAATGTCCATGATTGAAACGTTCCGGAATCCGGATCTGCGAGATCTTTTACGCTAAGTGTCCAATTCCCTTGAGATGATTCTCCGTAATGCCGAACACTCCCGAATCGCCAATTATCGTAGTTTGAATAATTCTTGCTGATATGGTTTTCAGCTAATATGCTTTCAGTTCCGGCGGGGGATGTCAGTATTACCTCAAGGTCTCCCCAGTAAGGGTGATCTGCGGCCGAAAAATAAACTTCTACAAATTCTACGTCAATATTGTTTGGCACATTAATCGTGTCGGAAATGCCTGTTTCATCATCATCGGGAATCAGAAGACCGGGATTTGATGTAATGTTTATGTTTGCTTCCGGGCCGGCGCTTGTCCATGAAACGGCGCTATTTACCGCAGTCTCGGCATCAATTCGGCCGTATCCGTATTTATGGTTGATGGCGTAACCGGCGCCGTTGGTTGTCCAATCATCATCAGTCGGGTCGTTTTTTTCAGCGGTTGAGATGATAATATGCTGGGCATCCCGCCATGATAAATTAGGATTCGCCTGGAGCATCAGGGCGATTATCCCGGAAACTAAGGGAGTTGACGCTGATGTGCCGCCAAAACTGTCAGTGTAATTACCGGAATCGTATCCGATTGTTCCGGTTCGGTCAGTGGTGGTAATATCGAGAGAACCACCATCTGAAGGTGCATTTACAAGGATGTTGGCGCCATGTTCCGAGTAATATGAACGGGTTCCATAGTTGGTTGAAGCGGCAACCGCGATGGTATAGCGGGAGTTGGCATAACCATCGTAATTAGAATTGTCTCCACGATTTCCCCCATTCCCGCCGGCCCACACATAAATACTTCCCAAGCCTTCCCGACCGTTATTAATACCGTATGTTAAAGCATCTTCAGTCAATGGGCCGGGGCCTTCAAGACGACTGCCGTCATCATACGGCCCCCAACTGTTGCTATAAATGTCAACAATGTTGTTATTTCGTGTTAAGGCATCCGCTTCGTTTTGATCGGTAAGCGCCTCCAGAAGACGGTACCCTACCAGGCCCGAGTTAGGCGCCGCCCCGGTAATCCCCAGATTGTTCCACCCTTTTCCGGCGGCGATACCGGCACAGGACGTTCCATGTTCCCCGGCGGTAGGATCAGGATCTCCATCAGGATTAGTGTAATCCCAACTGAGCCCGGGCATAATGTTTGGCATTAAATCCTCATGGTTGATTTCCAACCCGTCATCAACAATAGCAATAACTTCCGCTGTTGAACCTTTATAAGTATCCCATACGGAAGTGATGTTCACATCTTCACCTATACTGCCGCCATCCTGTCCGGTGTTATATAAGTGCCATTGATCAGGAAACAGCGTATCATCAGGTATAGCCCGTTTTACCCTTCCTCGAACCCAGTTGGGATAAGAATAGATAACCTGACCGGATAGATACAGCCTGTTGGCGGTGTTTATTGAATCCGGAATATCGGCCACCTGATATAAGAAGGTATTTTTTTGAAATTTAAAGGCGATTTTTCTGGTTAAGTCATATTCTTTCTCAATCGGGTTGATCTGTTTGTCCGTATATTCCGGCGGAAACCGTACTATAATATCTCCGGTTAAAACCATCCGGGTTTCCGGCTCTTTTTGGGGTGAAGTGAATAAGACCGGGCTTATCTGTGATATATTTTCAAAATCTCTGAGAGAAGAAATTTTATTTAGTAGTGAGTCCTTTGACATAATCTCCGGACTTTTTATATATATTATGAAGTTGTTTTTTTCTGTTATTTTCGCTTTAGGATGAAATTGCTGTAATAAAGTGTTTGAGTCAATTTTGGTTGCTTCCCCTTTTCTTGGAAAAACGGCGACTTCATCAAGGGCCATCCATGCTTTCTTTTTTATGTTACGTTCGTACCACGTAAATATGACGTCATCGGTTTGGGAAGCTTCGGAATTCAAGTTAAAGGTTTTTTCTTGAGCCATTAAGACAGGCAAAAATAAACCTGCCAGACTTGCCATAATAATATGGATTGTTAAAATCAGAACCAAACATTTGAAATTTATTTTTTTCATTTTTCTCTAATTTATTTTTTTCAATTCGGCCCCGGGCAGTCCAGCCGGCAAAAAATGCTGTTTCCGGATGGACACTAGATAGATGGTGATCGCATAATAATGCAGGCACACAGGGGCTTCCTACTTTAGGCCGTGAGACATTCAAATATCAAAAGTGAAACACAAGTGCAACCTTGGATTGGGGCAGGGAATCTTCCGCCGTAAGGAATTTTAACCTATTTTAGACTCGCTCGCCATTGCAGTTAAAGAGCCAATTAAAACGGCCTCGATGGAATTGATCGGGATATTGTAATGGGGAATCGGTTAAACTAAAAACTGAATTTATTTTCGGAAAAGATTTTCAAACAGATACCGGTCACTTTTGGATCATACATGGACCCGGCGCCGTTTGAGATTTCCTCCAGGGCGACTTCAATTCCCAGGGCGGGCCTGTAAGGGCGATGAGACGCAATAGCCTCCACAACGTCGGCAACAGATATAATTCTGGCTTCTAACAGTGTGTTTTCATTTGAAAGTCCTTGCGGATATCCGGTGCCGTCAAACCGTTCATGATGCTGAAGGATTATTGTGGCAATGGGCCAGGGAAATTCAATGCCTTTTAAAATATCGTAGCCGGTTTGGGGATGATCTTTAATTAAATTAAATTCATTTTTCGTAAGCCGTCCGGGCTTACTTAAAATATCCGCCGGAATGGATATTTTTCCGAGGTCATGGATCACACCGGCAAGATAGGTGCCTTCGACAGATTTATCCGGCAATTGCATTTCAATCGCAATGGCGCGGGCCAAATTGGCTACGCGTCTTTGGTGACCAGCAGTGTATGGGTCTCTTATCTCAACCGTTAACGCCATGGTATGAATGATACCGTCAAGGGCTTTGCGGAGTTCGTCCATGGTTTTTTCGAGAGAGATGGTTCGCTCGGCCACCATGTTTTCCAATCCGTCCCGGTAGGCCTTATTAGAAAGTTCAAGCTCCCGTCGATGAAGTGCGTTGGTTACGCTGATTAGCACGCTGCTTCGGGTTATTGGTTTGGTGATGTAATCATATACACCGATTTCAAAAACGGTTTCCGCCAGGTACGGGTCATCCATGGCAGTTACCATAATGGCGGCGATATCTTGATATTGATCAAAGACATATCGAACAAATTCTAATCCGGATTCTCCCGGCATGTTGATATCACTAAGAATTAAATCAATATTGCCTTTCTTCAGGTAATCCCGAGCTTCAACCGTATCGGCTGCCGAAACGCAGGTGTAACCCTCGATTTCAAGAATATCGCAAAGCAGTTGGCGAATCGGCTTCTCATCATCAACGACTAATATGCTCAAGTTTCTCACCTTAAAATTGATGGCGTTGTAAAAAAATCGTCACCCCGGTGAAAGCCGGGGTCCAGGTCAGTCATAAGTTTCTGAAAACACGATATAGCGCAAAAAGCTTCACTACGTGCCCGGCTTTCACCGGAATGACAAAAAGGGACGTTTTTTGACTTTTTACGCCTGACTCAGAAGTTGGGCAAAAGGATGCCTTGTGCAAAGATCGCTATCTTTATGATCGGTACAAATTCTTCAGAGCTTTAGTTTTTTTTAATATGCCAATGACTTGCTTAGGGGAAATGCTATTTAAACAGTCAATGCTGTCGCAATTTTTCTGTTCCAGTTCAAAACAGGGCCGGCAGTCAATTTCGGGCTCAACAACTGCTACTGCCGGCCCGACAGGCCGCCAACGAATTGGGTCGGAAGGGCCGAAAATAGCGATTACCGGCACTCCGATAAATGCCGAAAGGTGGCTTAAACCGGAATCGTTCCCGATAAAACCGCTGGATTGTTTTAATCGGTTTATAAAATCGATCAGGCTATTATTTAAATGCAATTCTTCATCTTTAATACGGTAGCGTTTCAATTCTCGCAGTAAAAAAAATTCCGCCGGTCCTAAGATCCATTCAGGCTTCAGTCCATTTTCCAGAAGGTGTTTGTAAATCTTAATAAAATTTCGAAGCGGCCAGTTTTTTCTGGGGCTCCCCGATCCCGGATGTAAAAGAATTCGTTTTGAAGAACGGTTTTTCATCCATAAGGTCTTTCGGGTAACAGCGGGCTTCGATATCGGTAGATTTGGGAAAATTTCCAGAAGGTTATGTAACAAAAAATCGGTAATATGAATTTTTTGTTGTGGTTTTGGTCGGGGTGGGATTTGATAAACAGGGCAATTCGCGATGCGTCGAAGATTTTTTACCAGAATTGATGAATTTGAAAACAGGATGATCTTTTGATACTTTTTAAATACAGGGTTGAGCCGTCGGCCCTGGTTTTCTGTAAATAGATCGACAAACTCGGGGTTGTCCACGGAAAAAACGTATTGTGTAACATTTAAGTGTTGAATTAATGGAATTAAGTGTTCCCGGCAAGCCAGGTCAATATTATTCCGATGTTGTATTCGGAATATTGCCGTCAAGGTTAACATAAGATCCCCCAGCGCGCCTTGATGGATTATTAGGATGCTTTCTTTCATGTTTAGATATAACCATTCTCACTAATAAATCGGATCATCGATCGGTAATGCGATCCTTTCCAGTAAATTTTACCACAGCCGCCGCAGATGGAAAATTCATTATATTGCGCATAGGTTTTAGGGCTTATTTTTCCCCTTATCTTTTTTTTGTCGATTTTTTCTAACTGTGAATTGCACGTCAAGCAGATTGAAAAAGGGTTTATCAACGTTGTTAACTCAAAACGGCGGATCACTTCTTTTAACTGCGTTTCAGGATCAACACTTCTGACCCAATATCCCCGGGTCACCTGCTTTATTTTTAGCAGTTCCCTATCCCTTGTCAGGATAGTTCTACCTTCTTCCAAAGATAGGCGAACAATTTGAATATCTGAGTAATCGTTTCGATATCGCGCGTCAAAGCCTAACAATCTTAGAAATCCGGCAAGTCTTCCGAGATGCACATCCAGAATAAATAAGGGGTTCCGCAGGGGTATTCCCCGGAGTTTAGAGATGGTTGAAATGTCAAAAGATTCAAATTTCGGATAAACGGATATTCTGTCGCTGTTTTTTAATACATAAGAAAAGGAAACCGACCGGCCGTTGACCAGGATAAGATCCACTTCGCAATGGGGAATGCCTAAAGATTCGATCAAGTGTTTTACGGTGGTGGAATCATCGGATCTGGCGGTAAATTCTCTTTTTCGTTTTTCAATAGAGAGAAAATCATTTAGCTCTTCATAGAACCTTAATAAAACGTGAATTTTCATTAGTCCGTTAATGGAAACCCCCGTGATTTTTATGGCAAAAAACTTACATTATCCCTAACCCGGACAAACCGATAGGTATATGGGCCGGTGCGGGGGATTACGATAAACGTAAGTCTGGGTACCTTCGTTTCATGAATCGGATGGCAATCGGATATATCATCCGGTGGATTCTAGAAAATCGGTGTGCCCTGTGCAAAAAAGAAAACGGGTTTTTTAAGGTCTTTGTAAATCTGATGAGGAAATAATAACCGAAATAACCGAATTGTTCAAAAAGAAATCGGTTTACCAGACTTGCTTTGAGCTTTCCCTCAAATTCTTGTTTAGCCATTGCCGCATAATCTTGGCCACGGATAATACTTTGAGCTGCCAGAAATCCGGATTGTAAGGATGTTCTTATTCCGAAACCCCACAGCAGATCCTGAACACCCGCGGATTCTCCGACAAACAACGATCTTTTATCTTGAAAGATATTGCATAATGTAAAACTGCCGATCCCTCCAACATCCCTGGGGTTATCTATATCCGGGTTCAGCCAGTTTTCAAATGCGACTTTGGTTTTGCGGAATCCGTCGTTGATCTTTTCGAAATTCTGGAAGAGTGTGGTGCACATACAAGCATAGCCTGCTGAAATTAATAAATAGGCGTATCCCTTATAAGCTAATCGGTTATCCAATAAAACATACATCCCGTCTTTCATACGTGTTTGAAAAACGATGCCCTTATTCACGGCAAAAACGTTGCGCGTATTGGGGCCGGTCGCTACGATATCCGCCTCTTCCGGTGATAGGGGGTGCTGAAAATTAAGTTTGACGCCTGCCTCCAGCGCCTGGTGTTTCAATCCCTGGTCTATGCTCCCCTTAATCGTGCCTCTTTTGACGAGATAGCATAACGGGCTGTTAAAAACGTATTTTCCCTTTATCCTTGAGTTATCCGATACGACCACACTGTAAAAAGGCTGGTAGTCAAAGTTGATATCGATATTCATGCGGGTCAAGGACGCAAGGATATCTTCTGTTTGGGTCCAATTTTCCAGTCCTTGTAGATCCCCGAAAAACCTGGCACCAATGTCATGATTTCGTTCAAACACGTCAACGGCATAACCGGCTTTGGCTAAATTAATGGCCGCTGACAGGCCGGATATACCGCCACCCAATATGTTGATGTGTTGATATTTCGCCACATTAAAACTTTCCCATAACAGAGTTGTCAAGTACTATGGGACGAAATGCCCCTTTTTTCAATTCTCCGATTAAATCTTCAACGGTATGAATCGGGTTATAAAATTCTGTCGCACAGGTTAAGAACCAGTGAGAATTTGAAAAATGCGCATCGCTTCCGGCCATACCATATAATCCGTTATTAAACACCAATCGGCTTGCCTTCTCATTTTGGCTCCTATCGTTAACACCGTTTAATTCTTCAATAACCGATATGCCTTGAATTTCCTCCCGCTTTTCTTCCAGAGCCACTCCAATTACAGATTCCCTGAAGGGATGGGCCGGGACGGCGATCCCGCCGCTGTCATTGATTGCCTGAACAATGGTGCTGGTTTCAATACGTCGATTGGAAATGTCAATCCGTCTCAGAAATTCGTTTGTTATCCCGTAAAGGAGCATATGCCCCAAATTGGTGTCCACCTCTATGCCCTGAAATATCAGGATATCATACTTTTCAGCTATTCTTTTATATTTTTCATCATGGTGATATACGCGGTGTTCGGTCAAGACAATTCCATGAAATGGATGATATCGACGGAATCGTTTAATTGCCCGGCAATAATCCTCAACGGTAGCAGGTGAATCCAGAGATACTCTTGTATGTACGTGCATGTCGATAATCATGAACACCCTTAACGAGACCTTTGCAAAACGCCCCTTTTTGCCTAATTAGCGCTGAAAAGCTTTACTAAAGTGCCGGCGTCAGGCTAAAATTTCGGCACGAAGTGAAGCTTTAGCGCTATCCTCCAACCGCATATTTCGCGCTTTTTCGGCAAAAAATTATTCAATCTTAAAATCCGTTCCTCGTAATGAGCGTTTTGTTTTAGCCGGCTGCAGGGGCAAGTGAATTGCCAGATGTTTTTCACCATATCGAATGGGCAAAACGATTACAAGGATACTGATAATAAAATTGGCGATAAACGATCCGATGATCCAGGACCATTGAAGCGCCGAAAGGGAGTTCCCATATATTTTTGAAACAAATAGCGTATAAACCGGCCCGGCTTCAATGATAATTATCAATCCGATAAAAGCCGTTGAAAGTAACATAAAGATCAGGCCACCCAAACTGGTAAAGGTTTGAGAGGGGTTTTCAGATGAAAAGTCCGGGTAGGCGGCTCCCAGCCCGATACCTATTGAAACAACGCCCGGTGTTAAAAAAAAGAGCGTGATGGTGGATAGATACATCATAAGAGGAGTGACCTGCAACAGCAGGTTGGTGGTAATGATCAGTATTTCCGTCAATACTAGTAATGGCAAAAGGTAAATAAAAAATTTAATCAGCAAAAACGAGCGTATCGAAATAGGACCGGATTTGACAATCCAAAAGGCATTTCCTTCGATGCTTATGGACGGAAATGCGAACCGGGCCGTTACTGCGGAAAGAACAAAAGCGGCCAGTGCCATATTCAGAAAGGAGAACAGGTTCTGGAGGTACTCGGTTTTAATCGGGGATTTTTCCAAGGGAAGAACAGAAAAATTATAGATATAAATCACAACCAGCGCGGCGATGAGAAAGATTTGTGACCACTGGGTTTGGTCCCGCCAGAAAGTTTTGATTTCTTTTATTAAAAAAGCCCGTGTGGGTCCGGGTAAGAAAGAAAAAAGACGGGTCATCCATTGGCCTTCGGTCCTTAAAAATTTTATCGTTGATGCCTGTGATTTGGAATAACCTTTAAAATAAATGCCCTTTGCCACCCATAGGTTTACGAACACCAAAAATGCGGATGCGCTCCATGCGAGACCTGTATGAAACAATGATTGTACCATATCGTTTTGTAACGCCGCTTTTATGCTGTCAAAAGTCCATGTGCTGGGGAGTAAAGGTGAAGACGGCATGCTTAAACTTTGTAAGTAGAGGAGTGTCGATGAAAAGGTTTCGGGATCCACCAGGCGCTCCGGCTTCAGCATACGAAGGGCTACAAAAAGGATGATAAATACCAGCAAGCCGAGAAATACAAAAACACTTCGAATTCTACTGGCGGGAAGGATTATGACGACCACTAATACAACCAGGGCACTTAGTCCGGATGCAATAATGCACAAGGGAAGGAGGGTGATCCCCATGTTGAGGTAAAAAAAAGCCCCCGCGTTGTATACGGTTCCGTAAGCAACGAGAACCGGAATGGTATAGACAATAACCATCCATGAGCTGTCAACGGTGCTTTCTATCCATCTTGCCAAGAAAATCGTTTCACCTGATACCGGTAAAGCATGTACCAGGATTAGGTCTTTGCTGAGGAAGAGTTTGGATAAAGACGTGAGAATGGCGCTGAAAATCAGAAGGGAGAAGAGTGTAAGCAGAATCATTGAAAGTAATTTAAAGGCAAGAATGTCTCCAATATCTTCTATCCCTTTGATATAAACCAAGACACGGTAGGAAACTGCAAAAATGCCCAGCCAGAGGGCACTTCCAATGGTCGTAATAATGCCGATCTTAATCCAGCGTTTATTATCACGGCTTCTATTTTTAAAAGACCAAATCCTGGGTTTTAAAAGCGATATGACATTATGCATTATATCTTCTTACCCGGTAAACTGGAAAAAGACCTCTTCCAGATCCGCTTGATCGATTTTGATTTTCTCTTTCAACTCATTAATGGTTCCGGATGCAATTAACTCCCCCTGGTTTATGATCCCGATCCGATGGCAAATATCTTCAGCCAATCTTAGCGTATGGGTGGACATAAATATGGTGGTCCCTTTTTCCGCAAGTTTGAGAAAAAGAGTTTTTACCATATTCATTCCTTTGGGGTCGAGGCCTACCATCGGCTCATCAACAACAATAATTAAGGGGTCGTGCAGGAGGGCGCCGGCCATAATGAGGCGTTGTTTCATGCCATGGGAATAAGATTCAATCAGTTCGTGGGCGCGATCCATTAAAGAGAACATTTGCAATAGTTGACCGGATTTTTCCTGAAACTCGGTTGCATTTACCCCATATATATCGGCCGTAAACCTTAAAAATTCCATGGCGGTCAGCTTTTCATATAAAAAGGGTCGGTCCGGGATCAACCCGATTTTCTTTTTGGCATTTTCAGGCTCAAGTGCCATGTTAATGCCGTCAACCATTACCGAACCTTCAGTTGGTGCCATAAGTCCGCCTATCAATTGAATAGTGGTGGTTTTACCCGCACCATTCGGGCCGATGAAGCCGAATATTTCACCTTTTGAAATCGATAGATTAATATGGTTAACTGCTTTTATCCTGCCATAGTGTTTTGACAGATTAATGAGTTGAATCATTTGCCGGCTCCAGGATTTTGAGTTTAACCTTATCGATTGCGTGGATTAAATCGAGTTGGTCCATCATCTCTCCTCTAATCAAACGGATATGGGTTACATCTGCGGGCATCTGCCCCATGAGCGCATCTGCGGTAATCCATTTATTAAGGTATAACACATTCCAGGCATGATAGTAAAATCGCCCCTTCATATATACCAGGCCGGTCTCGACCTGTGCAGGAATACCCGCCGCTCTGGCCATTGCAGAAAATAAGACCGCGTGCTCATTACAGTCGCCCATTCGGTTCTCCAATGTTTCCAAAGCATTGGGAACGGAAAGGACCGGACGTTTTTCTATATTTTCATAGATCCAGGACATAATTTTTTTGGCCTTTGTTAGCGGTAAGTCTTTCGGGGATATGATTTCGGATACTTTTTGTATAATTTTGGCGTGTCCGGACTGTATGCCGGGAGAGGGATTGAGAAACCGGTCCTCCAGAGGGGCATGCCGGTCCGTTGGTTCAAAAAGCGCTTCCTTTATGATGGTTAACATATTATCCTCAAATGTCTGCCTGCCGCCGTGTAATAAAAAGGTGTCGTCAACGCCATAAATGTTCATTCGAAGTAAAGCCAGTTTGGATGGATCAGGGATTTGGATATTGGATGCAACCGAGATCGATTCGGTTAAATCTTCAATTTCAGTGATGTCAAATCCGGCTAAAGCCGATTTTTTGGTGCCCCTTACCAGTTTAATTCCCATGAGGCCTTTTTCCTGGACAACATCACCCGTTTCATCCGTCCAGGCCATCTGAGAAATGCCCATATATTTAATGGAAAATTTCATCGATTGAATGGATTTGCCACTAATATTGAGCGTTTCATATCCTTCCATAGTGATATGGGCCGTCTGCCGCCCCATGGTTGCCGGATCAAATACATAAATGGTTTTCGTTTCACCCGGTGTTAAGGTTTTGAGCCAAACGGCATCCAGAATACCTGAAAATAAATAAAGGGGTTGGTCGAGCGGATACTTCATTTCCTGTTCATCGATGAAAACGTGTAACGTTTTGCCCTCGACCTTTCCGTGAACATAAAAGTTGAAAAGACCGGAATCAAGGTTAAAAGAGAATGACGCCAGAGAAAAATCCGCATTAAGGTCCCCTGTCGTTCGTATCAGCATGTCCTGAACCATTCCCATTACGTTAATTCGAAGATAAGTCTTGTCCGACAGCCGGTATCCACTACCCTGTTGAGTCAAGAGACGATGAGAATATCCTATCTTCTGGTCGTGCCGGAGAATATTCATCCATGATTCTTTTTCCGGCAGCTTAAAAGCCGGCTGATGATTATCGGGAGCCTTAAACGCAAAAAAGTCAAGACGGATGCCGAGCAACAGAAAGAACAGGGCTCCGAAAAGCAGGCCGAGGGACCAGAATGCATATTTTTTTTTATCGCGGGGTTTCATGATGCGGTGATTGGGCAAAAAAGGACGTTTTTTGTTTTTTTTACGAAGCCATTAAAAATAACTGGAACCATCCCAGCAGTGCGTGCACAATTTTTCCTTTGGCAGCCCTATGGAGTCAACCAGGTCCCCCATTTCTTGATATTTCAGAGAGGTCAAGCTTAAGTTCTGCTTGATCCGATTCACCATCATTTTATGTTTCTCTGATCCGGCTTTCGCATATTCATCCAAGTCTTTTTCTTCGTTTCCCTGAAGTTCTGAAATTGATTTACGGCCGGCAAGATCCAGCGTAGAACGAGAGGTTGAAAAATTCAAGAATTCACATGGGTAAATCAGGGTCGGGCAGGCGATTCGCATGTGAACCTCCAGCGCACCGGCGTCAAACAGTAATTGAATATTGTCCTTGAGCTGAGTTCCCCTTACAATGGAGTCGTCGCAAAACAGAATTTTTTTCCCCTCGATCAACGGTCTAATAGGAATCAATTTCATTCTAGCGACCAGATCTCTGTCATCCTGGTTCTGGGGCATGAAGCTTCTCGGCCAGGTCGGCGTATATTTAACATAAGGCCGTATATACGAGATACCCCTTTTATTGGCGTATCCCAGTGCATGTCCGATTCCGGAATCCGGTATGCCGGCAGTAAAATCAATATCCGTATTATCATTGATTGCAAGAGCGGCGCCACATCGATATCGAACGGACTCGACGTTAATGCCTTCGTAGTTAGAAGCAGGATAGCCGTAGTATACCCATAAAAATGAGCATATTTGCATCTTGTCTTCCGGTTTTTTCCGTTGTTCAATGCCTTCTTCGGTCATTAATACAATTTCACCGGGACCCAGGTAAGTTTCGGTTTCAAAACCGAGATTGGGCAGGGCGCATGTTTCCGATGTTGCGGCATAAGCCCCTTCTTTTTTCCCTGTAACAATAGGGGTTCTTCCCAGCTTGTCTCTGGCGGCGTAGATTCCCTGTTCCGTTAGTATCAGCATAGAGCAGGATCCCTGGATTGATTCCTGGGCGTTTACAATGCCGTCTTCAAAGGAGCCTTCTTCGCATATGAGCATTGCAATTAATTCCGTGGGACTGGTCTCGCTGCCGCTGGTTTCGGAAAAATGCATCTTTTTATCGAATGCTTTTTTTGCAAGGGCTTCGATATTATTAATTTTGCCAACCGTCACGATGCCAAATTTGCCCAGGTGGGAGCTGATAATCAAAGGCTGCGAGTCATTGTCGCTGATTATCCCGATTCCCTTGGTGCCGTGAAGCCCAGGAAGATCGGATTCAAACTTGGACCTGAAATAATCATTTTCAATGTTGTGGATGAATCTTTTGTATTCCTTATCATTTATTACCGCCATTCCGCCCCGTTTCGTCCCCAGGTGGGAATGATAATCTGTGCCGTAAAACAGGTCCAATACGCAGTCGTTTTTAGAAACAGTGCCGAAAAGTCCTCCCATAATAGTCTCCTTTGAGTAAACCCTATAGTTGCATAAATAACATGACAAAATGGGTTTAAAAGCAATAATTACAAGCCATTCAACCTTTTTTAACTTCTCTGCTGGAATGAACTCCAGATGGCATCAAAGAAATCAGTGAAAAGCAGCCATGCTATTTATCCTACGGGAAAGCCGATGGCACCGCATCTCCAGCGTTGTCAAGGGTTTGCGGTAAATTACTACAGCTGCACCCTTGACGCCTTGGATCTGCAGTACCCTCGACTTTTGCAACGTTAGGGTAAACTGCCTTGAAGTTTTGGTTTTATCCGGGCCATTTAACAGATCGGTTTAGGTTAAACGGCGCTTTTAAAATTCGCCGTTGTTTACCCCGTGCCTCAATTTTTTAATTTTACTACGGTGATGTTTTATGTCAAGGCGATGTTGTGTTCTGGCCAAAGACGGTTTTGTTTTGAGACGGGGCTTGGGTCTGATGGCTGCTTTTTGAATCAGATTGACCAGCCGTTGAACAGCGTCTTTTCGATTTTGCTCCTGTTTCCGGTAAGATTGCGCTTTAATGTTTAAGATGCCGTCATCGGAGATTCGACTGCCGGACAGTCGAATCAATCGTTTTTTGACATCTTCCGGAAGGGAAGAGGAGTTTTTTACGTCAAATCGAAGCAAAACGGCTGTAGAAACCTTATTGACGTTTTGGCCACCGGGTCCCGAGGAGCGAATGAATTCAAGTTTGATCTCCCTTTCATCAATTGAGATTATGCGCGTAACGGGAATCATATTTCAAACTTGGGCGAATTGCTGTTGCTGTGTCGGTTGCTTTTGGCCACCAGCGACAGGCCGATCTTTCGGGCTTCTTCAAGAATATCTTTGTTTTCCTTTGCAGGCTGCAAATGACTGTTTACATGGACCATTCTGCCGACTTCAGTTAAGCCGAAACCGCTTCCGGTCATGCCGGCCAGCCATCGAATGGCTCTTTGAAATCGATTCGGATCCGGATGGCCTTGTGACGTCACCAGCGCGTAAGTTTTCCCGGGCGGTATGGCAGTGCCGTAGCTTCCGTCTTCTTTGGGCGTGTATAAGGAGTAAGCCCGGTCAATGAACATTTTTATTTGCCCTGTCACATGATACATATAAATCGGGCTTCCCACGATGATACCGCTGCAGGTTTTCATGGCTTCCAGATACGGTGAAAGGCCATCTTTTTGTTTGCAAATTCCGGGATTTGACCGGCAGCTTAAGCATCCCATGCAGCCTTTCAGATCAATATCATGAAGCCGGACTTCCGTTGTCTTCGCGCCGCCGGATTCAGCACCTTCGAGTATCGCCCGGATGAGGGTTGACGTGTTGCCTTCTTTCCGGGGACTTCCATTAAATGCAAGAACTTCCATCAATTCTATCCTTTCAGCAGTGATGGCAGACGGCCATCCATTCACCTTAATTCGTATTTTATATGGCACCGCTTTCTTTTACCGAATTAATATCTTCAGATGAGATCCCCCAGTCGGACAGGGCGGTTTCGTTGTGCTCGCCCGGATTCGGTGGAGGTCCCTGAATTTCCGGTTTAGTCCGGCTAAATCGAGGTGCCGGAGCCGGATTCGTTATGCCGTTGATTTCAACAAATGTCTTACGGGCAACATTATGGGGATGTTTAGGGGCCTCTTCCATGGAAAGAACCGGGGCAAAACAGACATCGCTTCCCAGCATAATATCGCACCATTCATCACGGGTCCTTTTTTTAAAAATGTTGGCGATCTTTTGTTTAAGCTCCGGCCATTTGGATTGATCATGCTGGCTTTGAAAGTCCGGATCATCAATTTCACCCAGTTTTAATAATAATGCATAAAATTGGGGTTCTATGGATCCTATGGAAACATGCTTGCCGTCGGCGGTTTCATAGGTATCGTAAAAGTGAGAGCCGGTATCCAGCATGTTTGTTCCCCGTTCATTGCTCCATATACCGCCTGCTTTAAAGCCATACATCATGGTCATTAAGACGGCGGAGCCGTCTACCATAGCGGCGTCAACGATCTGGCCCTTACCGGACTTCCGTGCTTCAAAAAGCCCACATGCCATACCAAAAGCAAGGAACATTCCGCCACCGCCGAAATCGCCCACGAGATTTAACGGCGGGACCGGTTTTCCGCCATAATGCCCGATGGCATGGAGCGCTCCGGATAATGAAATATAGTTAATATCATGACCGGAGGCGTGCGATATCGGTCCTTCCTGTCCCCAACCGGTCATTCGTCCAAATACGAGTTTAGGATTTCGTTTCAGGCAGACATCCGGTCCCAGGCCCAGATCTTCCATAACACCCGGCCTGAATCCTTCTTGCAGCCCGTCGGCTTTCTCAACAAGCTTGAGAACCAGATCAACGCCTGCGGGGTTTTTTAGATCTACCGCAATTGATCGACGGCCGCGATTTAAAAGGTCCATTTGGCCCATACCCGGACGGTCTTTACGATCCACCCGAATAATTTCGGCCCCCATATCAGCCAGCATCATGGCGCAGAAAGGTCCCGGTCCTATGCCTGCAATTTCGATGATCTTTACGCCTTTAAGTGGTCCCATTCATTCCTCCTTTGTTAGCGACGGTAACGAGTTAGTGCCCATCCATAAACGGCATCTTTTGGCCCAGAGCTTCGTTTTCGCGATTTTGCAATCCTCAAAATAGCACGCTATTCTCGTTGTCACTATGACGGTTGCACCGTCGGTTTCAAAATCGCTCAGGCCTTGCTCTGAACCAAAATCTACCATTTCTGGATGGACA
>JAUXEW010000022.1 GCA_030620375.1 Desulfobacteraceae bacterium
CGGGCATATCTTCCGGATCATAGCGAAAAAAGAAGATGCCTTTTTGCCTGGCTTCGGTGTAGTAATCTTCTAATAATCCATACATACGAATATCACGATATAAAATATAGATATCCGCATCAGGATTAAGTGATTTGATATGAAGGGCGTTTTTTATGGCGCTTTGGCAGCAAATCCGCGAGCAGTTTAGATTCTCTTCGTTTCTTGATCCCACACATTGAATCATCACCACCTGATTGATGTTTTCCACCTTATTTTCTTTAAGGTACCCGGCCAGCTCGACCTGTGTCATTACCCGGCTATCCTCACCGTACAGAAATTCTTTCGGCTGGTATTCATTGGCACCCGTGGCCAGAATAACGGCACCGTGGTCGATTTTTCTTTCATACATTCCGGGGCCGACCAAAACTTCGGTAGTAAAATTACCTTTAAATCCGGTGAATCCGACGATAAGGGATTGGGTTAGCACTTGAATATTTGGATGGGAGGTGGTTTTTTCAATCAGTTCCGCCACATATGTTTCTACTTCTAACCCTTCAATGGTCTTGGTGAGTCGATTGGCTATTCCGCCCAATTGGAGTTCTTTTTCCACTAAGATGGTTTCAAATCCCTGATCGGCCAGCCCTAGTGCGGCATTCATCCCTGCGACCCCGCCACCGACGACCAATGCCCGCTTGTTTACCGGTATAATCTTTTCGTGTAGCGGATACAGAGATGCAGATCGGGCCACCGCCATTCGGACCAATTCTTTTGCTTTTTCCGTGGCTTTCTCAGGCGCATCGGAATGGACCCAGGAATCCTGGTTTCTGATATTGGCCATTTCAAAGAGATACTTATTGATTCCGCATTCCTCAAGCGTATCCATGAATATCCCCTCATGGGTTTTGGGTGTGCAAGACGCTACGACAACGCGGTTTAAGCGATTCTCCTTGATTACCTCTTTCATTTGATCTTGTGTGTCTTGCGAGCAGGTGAACAGGTTTTGTCCGGCATAAACCACGTGCGGAAGTGAAGCCGCATAAGATTCCACCTCTTCTACATTCACAACACCGGCGATATTGATCCCGCATTTGCAAACAAAAACACCGATTCTCGGTTCTTGTCCCGCTATATCAATTTCTTCCGGGATCTCCACTGTTTTCGTCATGGTGTTACGAACTTCAGACAGGATTTTGCCTGCCGACAGGGCAGCCGCGCTGGCTTCGATCACCGAGCTGGGGATATCTTTTGGTCCTTGAAATGTACCACAGGCATAAACCCCCGGTCTAGATGTCGATACCGGCTCAAATAATGGTGTGTCGGCAAAATTATGTTTGTTGAGCGCTACATCTAATCGTTCGGCTAATTTAATCGTAGATCCGGATATTTGAAGACCAACGGAGAGTACCACCATGTCAAAGTTTTCTTCTAGCACCTGCCCGGCTTCATCAACATACCGTATCTGTAGATCACCGGTTTCTTTCATTTCATCAATGGTGTGGACACGTGCCTTCACAAAACGAACACCATCTGTATCCTTCGCCCGATGATAATACTTTTCGTAATCTTTTCCAAAAGCACGGATATCCATATTAAAGACGACACAATCCAGGTCACCTTCAGAATGTTCTTTGGCAATCATGGCTTCTTTAATGGCATACATACAACAGACTGAAGAACAATATTTATTTCCGCACCGATTGTTATCCCGTGAACCGATACATTGCAGCCATGCGATTTTTTGGGGTTTCTTTTTATCCAAAGGCCTGATCAGATGACCCAAGGTGGGTCCGGTGGCGCTGAGGATCCTTTCGAATTCGGCACTGGTCAAGACATTGGGATTGCTTTGATAGTGATACTGGTCTTCTAAGACTGAAGGATCATATGTTTCGTTTCCCGGGCAAAGGACTACGGAACCGACTTCAATATTTCGTTCGATCCTCTCTTCGTCGTGCACAATAGCCTGAGCAATGCACGCGTCTACACACTGGTAACATTCGGAACAGATTCCACATGTAAGGCACCTTGAAGCTTCTGTGAGCGCTTCCGTTTCCTTATATCCCGAAGCAATCTCTTTAAAATTTCTTTCTCTCTCCTCTACCGGGATTTTTTGTAGGGGAAGTCTGTCTTTATGCGGTTCGCCGTTTACGTCCGGTTTTTCAAACGGCCATTCCTTCTCCCGTCCTTCCGCTAAGTCACGACCGTTTATATACCGGTGGATGCTTTCGGCTGCTTCTTTACCGCAGTCTACGGCCTCCACCACTGATTTCGGCCCGTATACCGCATCTCCGCCGGCAAAGATCCATTCGATAGGTGTCTGAAACGTTACCCCGTCCGTTTTGAGGCCACCCGGAGGCGTTGTCGAGATGTCCTGTGAATCAGCAAACGTTAAGTCCGCCATCTGTCCGATGGCAACAATTACGGTGTCTGCCGAAAGAACGGTTAAATCGTTTTCGTCGTATTGGGGATTAAATCGATTGTTTTCATCAAATACGCGGGCACATCGTTTGAACTCAACTTCGGACAATTTACCGTCTTTCCCCAAAAATTGTTTAGGACCAAGGGAGTTGACGATCTCTACATTTTCTTCCAGAGCGTCTTCTATTTCATAATCCCAGGCCGGCATTTCTTCTCTGGATTCAAGGCAAACCATTTTGACCTTTAGGGCACCTATCCGTTTGGCTGTGAGTGCTACGTCAACGGCAACATTTCCGCCACCGATTACGACAACATTCTTACCGATCGAAATTTTATTCCCCAAGGCCACATCTCGCAGAAAAGGGATTCCCGGCAAAACGTTTTCCAAATCTTCACCGGCAACTCCCAGCGCGCGGCTTTCATGAAGACCGGTGGCCAGAAAAACCGCTTTAAAACCGTCTTGTTTTAGGCTCTTTAATGTAATATCCGTTCCAAAAGAAACCCCTGTTTGGATGGCAACTCCCATTTTTTCGATCATGCCGATTTCAGCATTTAAAATGTTTCTGGGAAGCCTGTATTCAGGAATCCCGACGGCCATCATTCCACCGGCAACCGGAAGTTTTTCAAAAACGGTCACCGGATACCCTTTTAGCGTTAGGAAGTAGGCAACGGTTAAGCCCGCTGGGCCGGATCCGATAACGGCAACCTTTTCATCCCGCTTTTCATTTACTTCCGGAATATAGGGGGTTTCTGACGCAAGATCCTGATCAGCGAGAAATCGGTGAAGGGTCTGTATGGCCAGGGACTGGTCCACTTCGTTTCGAGTACACTCACCTTCACACGGATGGTGGCAGATACGCCCGCAAACACCCGGGAATGGATGGTCTTGTTTAAAAAGTGCCAGGCCTTCACGATATTTACCTTCGTTGATCAAGGCGATATATCCCTGAATGCTGACATGTGCAGGGCAGGTCGCCTTGCAGGGTGCTGTCCCTCGTTTACTGATGGCAAAAGCCCCGGGAATAGCCTGGGGATATTTTTTATAGATGGCTTTTCGGTCAACGAGGCCTTTCTCATATTCATTAGTAACCGAAATTGGACAAACCGTAACGCATTCACCGCAACTGGTGCATTTTAATAAATCCACGAACCGGGGTTCTTGTCTGATCTTAGCTGAAAAATGCCCGGGTTTCCCCGAAAGATCCATAAGTTCAGTATTCATCAAGAGTTCTATATTGAGATGCCGGCCGACCTCGACCAGTTTGGGCGAGATCACTCACATAGCGCAATCGTTGGTGGGAAATGTTTTGTCCAACTCTGACATCATCCCACCAATGGCGGATGATTTATCCACTAGGTAGACGTAATAACCCGAATTCGCAAGATCGAGAGCGGACTGCATTCCGGCAATACCGCCGCCCACCACCATGACCGATCCGACAAGGTCATTGTCATTTTGTCGATTTTTTTCACTTTCCATTCGATCTGCCTCTACTCTTTCTCCATTTTTATTAGCGAAAAAAGTCAGTCGACGTATTTTAGCTGTTAAAAAAAAGCGTGGATACGTTTATACCGATTATAAGTGTTCTATAATATCAGGAATTTTGTTTTCCCAGCCGATAGTAGAAATGACCGCACCGCTGAAGCCGGTTTCTTTTAACGCGAGAACCGTTTCAGCTGCGATTTTAACGCACTCGCGAACCTTGTCCGGGGCTTTTTGGATTCGAGTGATAAGCGCATCCGGTATGTGTACATGGTCCATGTTTCGCGCCATGTAGCGCGCCATCCCGACAGACTTGAGCAAGAGAACCGTCGGAATAATGTTAAATTTGGAAAGGTCCACACGCGAAAGAAATGGTTTAATGGAGGTAATGTCAAAAAGAGGTGGTGTTATGAAAAAAGAAGTGCCGCCTTCTATTTTATGATTCATTTCCTTAAGCTCCATTTCAAGCGCCTGTCCTTTGAAGCCGGCATTGACTGTAGAACCGACTAAAAAGGAGGGGGATCCCTGTAGATCGATGCCGGCCATATCATGGCCGTTTTGGAGCTGATTGATAGCATGAAGCAATTCTAAAAGTTCGATATCATAAACCGTCTTTGTTTGATGATGATCTCCTAAAGTTGGATTTTCACCGGTCACAGCCATAATGTGTGTTATACCGCCGGCACTTGCCGCAAGCAGATCGGCCTGGAGTGCCAATCGATTTCGATCTCGGCAACAGATCTGCATAACGGCCTCCATGCCGTTGTTTTGCAAAAGCAATGCGGCGCCAAGCGAACTCATGCGCATGACGGCGTTGCTCATTTCTGGAACAATAAATGCGTCCACTTTCCCTTTAACCTGTTTAGCGTTCTTCATCATAACTGAAACATCGACGCCTTTCGGTGGTTCCATTTCTGCTATTATAACAAATTCACCGGAATCGAATTTGAGTTTCAACTGCATACATTAACCTCCAGAGCATTCTGTAGAAAAGAAAAAATACAACTGCGATTTCAGATATACTGAATAAAATTCATTGCATAGCCGAGTGTATAGTAGACATTAAAAACATAGTCAAGGAAAACCATTTGTGAGATACCGGCTTCAAAATAATTTTAAGCGCTTCGTTGCCGGTAGCGGGGAATTTTCTACCGTAAGAATTTTATATCTATTTTAAGATTCGCCACCGCAGCAAGCTGCGAGTAATGCGCTCGCTGTTTCGGTTAAGTAAATAATAAAGTTAGGAGGAAAGATTAGTCTTATCGCCTTCCCCATACAACTCGTCATCGATCGATTTTTCCGCAACATGCCTGTTGATTAAGGGATAGTGTTCTCTAAATCGTTTCTTCGTAATTTCAATGCGTTGCTTTGCTAACTTCTCACCACCGAGCTTTAAATAAATCAACATGATTTTTCTCAGTGCAATATCACCTTTTAGCTCCCCGGGAATTTTTTTTAATATCCTTTTTAATGACCATTTTAGTTCCTCAGGAACTTCTAATTCTTCTATCATGCTCTTTTTCCCCCCATTTAATAAAATACAAATAGAATATGGTTAGAGAAACGTCATAACCCGATTTAATGGTAGTTTATTTCATAAACGGTAACAGGAATGATACCCATAAAACCCCTTAATTTACAATCAGAACTGATATTTCTTTTGCCAGGCTAAAGACTTTTTGCGAGATGCTTCCGAGAAAAAAATCTTTAATTTCCGAAACCCCCCTTCTGCCTAAAACGATAAGATCATAACCCAAATCAGCTTCATCTAAAATGTCTTTTGCTACACCTTTTTGCTTTATGTTTGACTTTGTCGTAATGGTATTTTCGTCAAATCCCGCATCCAGCAAGACATTCCTGGCTTTGGTCATTGCATTATTGACCAGTTCTTTTTTCTTATCTTCAAGTAGACAGAAATTGCTTTGCTGAGATTTGAAATAGGGTGTTAACTCAGGACTGTTCATTTCACATAAAGATGCCGTATCCTGAAGAATGCTCAACAAAGTGATTTTGCTGTTGGTGTTAAAAAAATTCGCAATATATACCACAGCCCGCATGGCATTATCAGAATCATCAAGAGCCACTAATATTTTCTGTTCCATTTGTCTATCCCCCTCCATCAAGACTTGATAGTGCCCATCAATAAATGGCTATTTTGCACTATCTTTGCTGCAGGTTCAGTGTTATTTATAGGTATTATAAAAACTTTGTAATATTTTACAAGGACAAATTTTGATCAGAAAATGGAGAATCAGTCAAATCAGGTCAATTAAAATATTCTTTTTTATCGATTAAATTAAATCTCCGTGGAGCAAGCAGCCATTTGGACATTCATGATATTTGCATATTGATCAAGGAAGGTATTGGAAAAACGGAAGGTGGTTTGTATACTACTACATCAGAGTAATTGGGAATTACTGGAAGACGTCGATGAAATTGCACGTCTTTAAAGCATAAAATCCGATTTTTAAGACCGACTAACCGTTAAGGTGTTTTTTTTATTCCCTTTAGGAAAATATTAAAAGCGATTTCCAGTGTGTTTTTTAAATAATCTTTTTCTTCGTCTAAAATATTTTTACTGGCCTCCCACAGGATGACCCCTGAGAATAAGGACCAAAATATATCAGCAAGTGCGGTAGGGTGTTTTTCGATAAATAGCCCCTTCTTTATTCCTTCGTCAATGATGTTTGCAACACCTCCAATGGATTTCCTGGATAATTCATTAATTTCGGTTAAAAATTCTGGCGATAGGTTTTTTAATGTCTCACTGGATTGAAGATGAAACAGATTGATGATTGTCAATGGGTCAAAATTGTACACATCAAACATGGCCTCCTGCAACGCGATCATTTTCTTTTCCGGATCCATATTTTTCTCATCATTAACATGTTGGACTCTGATATTTAGATATTGCAGTATCCTGAGAGACAAAGATGCATATAGTTCTTCTTTATTCTTGAAGTAAAGATAAAGTGTGCCGGGGCTTAGTTCGGCTTCACTCGCGATATCTTCCATGGTTGCTTTATTAAACCCTTTTTCAGAAAAAACCCGCTTGGCAGCGACAATGATTTGTTGCCTTCTTCTTTCCCTTTCCCGCACTTTTCTTTCCTGTATGCCCATGTCTTAATTATCCCTGAATTTTATTTATTTTTCTTATAATAATTTAGTTTAAATTTTAGATTTAGTCAAGAAAGATATGGATTTAAAAACGAGGCCGATTTTGAAATATTTAGAAACATAATTCAACTTTCGGCTTTCGTCCCAAACGAAGCGGAATGGGTAATCCGATGGCGTTTTGCACTGCTGATAGTGGTCCTTGGGGCGAGTTCGCATATCGCCAGAAGATTATTCATTTCGCAAGGCCATGAATCCATAAAATTAAATACTTAAATATAATTATGAATTCTGGTATTGCAATCCCGCAATAAGTTTTTCTAAAAAAAATTTTCGTTATCATATACCGTCATTACCCAATGAGGTTTACGCGTATCATGTTGACAATATCCAACCGGAAAGCTAAACTTCAATGAGTACTAAATAGTATAACCAGGGGGAAGGGATAAATGAGTGACCGTCTCGACGATTTTGTACAGGAATTACAGGAGAAGATATTTCAAGAAGCCAGAGAAACTTACGGTGATACGGTTTATGAACGCTGGTTAAACCCTCTCTATATGGGAGAATTAAAGAATTATAACGGCTATTCCCGGTTACGGGGTCAATGCGGAGATACCATTGAAATTTTTCTAAAATTTGAAAAGGGCCGCGTAATTGAGGCCTCATTTAAAACTGACGGCTGTGGCGCCAGTACGGCATGCGGATCCTTTGCTACGGAAATGGCCATTGGTAAGACACCGGATGAGTTGCTGGAAATTACGGGAGAGGCCGTTTTAAATCGAGCAGGAGGTCTTCCCCAAGAAGACAAGCATTGCGCGGTTCTGGCTGCCGGGTCTTTGCAGGATGCGTTGGAAGATTATATGAGAAAAAAAGAGAGTTGCCATCATGCCGACGCATTCGATTAAAATTAAAACCTTTTAGAAACGCCCCTCTTTTTCCCAATTTTTACGTCAAGCTCAAATCTCCCTCAAAGGATTTAAAGAGGGCTTTCATTTGTATTGAGATATCCATATATTTTCTGTTGATTTCTTCCCGGAAATCCACATGAATTCGGTCGATTTTTTCTTTAGACTGTTTAAGAATTTCTTTTTGTTGGTTCCATAGTTCTGCGATATTTCGTAATGCCTCCTTTGAATTGTCAACCATGCGGTTGGAATATCCATTGATCTGTTCGAGCAGATATCTGTATTTTTCATCCAGGTAAGTGGAGACATTATCTATCTTGAGTGTTTCACGGGTGATGATATGAAAGTGATGGCCGATAATTCCCAATCTGACGGCTTCGGCAATAGAACTTCTATTTTTCAAGCTGTTTCTTACAAGAAATTTTAAGTACTGGAACCCATAATTGGTAATAGCCTGGCGAATTATGGATTTAAATAGAATTCGAATTTCTCCAAGCTTTACGTCTCTCTGAAAGAAAGGCGTCCTACCGATGTTATCCAGAAGCTTGTTGCACCGGGCAAAATAATTTTTTAAGTTCGAATCATAAATAGTATTCAATACCTTACGGTATCCATTTCTTAGTTTTACCGGATCCATCCGTGTTAGAAAATTTGTTTCCATACAGTGCGTGTTATTCCCCTTGGACGCTTTGAGGATTCTCCCTTCCTTATTTAACCGGGCAAACAGATCGGTACCCGGAAGTGCATTTAAAAGGCCCACCATAGCCTGGGGAATTCCATTCTGCTGGATAAAGCGAATCTGGCTGTCAAATATATCCTCGGCATCACTGTCAAATCCGAGTATGAATCCTGCCATAACTTCCATCCCATGGTGTTGAATCGTCTGAATCGCTTGAGGCATATTTCGGTTTAAATTCTGAAGCTTGCCGGTTTCTCGGAGCGATTTGGGAGATGGTGTTTCGATGCCGATGAAAACCTGGTTAAATCTAGCATCTCTCATGGCGGAAAGTAGAGACTCATCATCCGCAATGTTTATGCTCGCCTCCGTGTAAAACCGATACACATTATGGTGTTTTTGCTGCCAGGTTGTTAGCGCGGGCAGGAGTTCTTCTTTTACGCGCCGCTTATTTCCGATGAAGTTGTCGTCAACGATAAAGACGGGGCCTCTCCACCCCAGCCGGTAAAGGGTGTCGATTTCCAAAACCACGTTTTCCGCTGATTTTAACCTGGGCTTATTACCGTAGACTTTCCATATGTCACAAAATTCACATTTAAACGGGCATCCCCGGGAATATTGTATGGACATGGAGGAATAGGCCTTCATGTTCAAAAGGTCAAAGCGGGGGATTACCGTATGCGTGATTTCCGGCCATTCAGGAATGGGGTATATTTTTTTTGCAGTACCATTAAGATAGTCATGGAGAAAATCTTTAAACGTATTTTCGACCTCACCAATAATAAAATGCGCCACACCATCAATCTCCTGAAAGCTGGAGGTCGGATAAGGTCCGCCGGCAATAACCGGCCTGTTGAGTCGGTTGCACTGCTCAACGACCTTTGCTAAAGAATCCTTTTGAACAATCATAGCGGATACCAGTATCGCATCAGCCCATAAAACATCTTGATCTTTTAAGGATTCAACATTCATGTCGATGAGCTTTAAATTGAAGGTATCCGGTATTAGCGCCGCCAGCGTAATCAGACCCAGCGGCGGCATGGCACTCTTTTTATTTAAGAACCTAAGTGCATATTTAAAGCTCCAAAATGTGTTTGTGGGAATCTCAGGGTATACCAATAAAAAATTTTTTCGATTCATTTTTAACGATCTCCTTGAACGCTGGCAGTTTTTTTACGTCATTTTCCAAAAAACCATGACTAATTGAGCAAATCTCAATCAGATGATATGGGGTATCCGTATAAATACACCTTTAACCGTATGGCTACGGAAAACAAGATCAATATGGTTTCTATCCATCAAATTTTATGAACAGATTAAAAATCGCAAAGATCCTAAGGTGATCGATCGATAATCTTATGAGCGCCCTCCATAAGCATTTGGACCGCCATCTTAAAGGCACCGAATCGCTGGTCTTTTGTTATCCCTTGATAGTGCCGGTAATAGATCTGTTGGAGAATCACACCCAGCCGGAACAGATTGAAACTATAGTAAAAAGATAAGTTTTCGATACGGCAACCGGACAGTTCCTCGTAAAGTCCGATTAAATCCTCTCTACTAGCCGCCTGGCTTAAAATTGGCGGCATAGATCCAAGGGCAGCCGTAGACGTATCATCACGTTCCGGCCAGAAGATCAGGGTATAAGTTAGGTCGGCAATAGGGTCGCCGATGGTGGCCATCTCCCAGTCGAATATCCCAATGATTTTTGTCGGATTGTCGGCATCCAGTAATATATTGTCAAATTTATAATCACCATGAATAACCCCCGGCCGGTCGGAATCGGGAGGCATATGATTCGCGAGCCACTTCGTAATATTGTCACAATCCGGGGCATCCGGTGTTTTTGAGCCTTCATAGCGCTTACTCCAACCCTCAACTTGTCGTTTTATATATCCTTTGGGCCGGCCAAAATTTTCAAGCCCGATTTTTTTGTAATCAATGGAATGAAGTTCGTATTGCGCTTTTATTACATTTCTGCAGAGCGTTTTTGCCTGATCTTCGGACAAGGGCATGTTTTTGGGTATTTCTCCCCTTAAAATAATACCGGTCAGCCTTTCCATGATAAAAAACGGGCAGCCGATAACCGACGTGTCTTCCGTGTACAATAACGGCTTGGGAGCGTATGGGAAAACCGGGGCAAGTGCGTTTAAGACCCGGTACTCCCGCCCCATATCATGGGCGGACTTTACCTTACTGCCAAACGGCGGTCTCCGCATCACCATCTCCTGATCGCCGAAGGTAAGCAGATAGGTAAGATTTGAGTGCCCTCCGGGAAACTGCTTAATTTCAATGCTTCCCTGAAGATCAGGGATGTTCTCTTTGATGAAGGCTTCAAGTGCATCTTCTTGCAGCCCTTCACCGGTTTTAATTTCTCCAGCTTTGTCTTTTTGTATCATAACCTTTACCCTTTCCTAATCGTTTGGCTTAAAGAAGATTCCACACTGCGGGGCGCTTCAAAATACGAGCCGGGGTTATCACATGAATACGGAAAGCAAGTTTTTTCTTGCATCCACATGCTGGATCTTAACCTGTATCAAATCTTCGGATTTTAACTTGATCCCGCTGGATAAAGGAAGCTCGCATTCGATCATAAATTCCGGGAGTAGAACCTGATAGTTGTTTCGCCGTTTCACAAGAACGATTGCTTCTTGTATTTCACCGATTTTTTTCTCCAAATATTTTAAGATCCAGTATCTGTTGCGTCGGGATTGAATTTTTGCCACGTTACCAAAAGGTAATTCGAGCAGTTGGATGATATGGTTGATTTCGTCAGCATTATATGGGGTTTCTAATCCAAGAATCGCCCGGATCTGACGCTGTGTCACCAGGTCAAAATATTTTCTGATGGGAGAAGTTGTTGTTACATAGGCATCCAATCCCAGGCCGCAATGACGTTCCGGTTTATTGCCGAGTACAAAACGATTCAACCGTCTTCGCTGCATATAATTTTGAAACAGAGTCCCTTCATCTCCCTTGTATAGCCGTTCCCTTGGTTCCGGCTGAGACCTGAAAATTGTGGGGGTTTCATGTTCGGCAAGATATTTTGCGGCTATCCAGTTGGCCATGATCATAATTTCCGAAACGAGCATTCGCCCGGGGCTTTCCCGGTCTATTCGTTGTAAATTGATTTCACCTTTTTCATCGGTCCAAATATTGATCTCCGGAAGGGATATGTGGACAGCACCCTGTTCAAATCTTTTTTTCCGGAATTTTTTGGCAATATCAAAAAGCCTCGTAATATCCTGATGGTTGTCTGCCATTGCATCCACATCGATATAGGTCAGCTGGTGAGCTACATTTATATAACTGGGAATAATCTTGTAATCAATAGTTTCAGCCAAAGGGGTTAACTTCACCAATATGCTAATGGCAGGTTTAAGCTTTTTGGCCTTTAGGCTGCATAGATCTTCGGCAAGATTCGGATGGAGCATGGGAATTTTTTGGTCCGGCATATAAATGGAGCTTCCCCTTGAAAGGGCTTCTTGGTCGATGGCATCATTTTTCTTTATAAAATGCCCGACATCAATAATATGGATACCCAGTTCATTGTACCCCCCTTTATTTTCAATACTTAATGCATCGTCAAAATCTTGTGTGTCCGGGCCGTCAATGGTCATTATATTCAAGCAGGTTAAGTCTTCCCGGCCATTATCAAGGTGTGTTTTGGCAGGCTTGGTTATTTTGGTGACATGTTCAAGGGTCTTTTCAGTAAAGGTGGTGGGAATCTCCATCCGATAGAGATCTACATTTTCGTTTTTATCAAAGACGTTGAGCTTTACTAGAATTGCAAAAACATTTTCCATGTTAGAAATTCCGGATTTGGACAGAATCTCTTTGCAAAGTGTATAATGTTCGCTTGCATTACCAAATAGAAATGATGATTTTAATATTTCTATAAACGCTGACGCTTTATCTGTTATCGGCAGATCTTTTCCATTTAATATAGCCTTCAACCACTCGGTGCCTTGCTCAATCATACGGATTTTTCGGGCGGCTTCTTCGGCCTGGGCCATCATTCGTTCAACCTGTTTTTCGGTATAAGGATAGAAGCGATCCTGGTTAAATTTAAAATAGAGCCTGTTTTGAAAGAGTGCCCGTATAACCGCGGATTCATGATCACTGGTGGCATTGTTTGGAAAACAAAGGCCCGTAATGGTCGGCATGTCTATCCATTCTTGTTCGGAATGAAGAATTTCCCATAGCGCTTTGATATCGATTTGAGCTATTAATGCTGTTCGCCTTTCTACGGTTTCCTTTAAGATTTCAATTAGTCTGTTTCGGGAACTCAATGGGTCGAGCCGTTTTCCGCTTACGTGTAATAACCGGCCTGAAGAAAGGGCGACCTCTCGATTCGATTCGGTAAGTAGTTGTAATTTCGTCTTTTTAATATCTAAAACGACTGCACAGATTATTTTCTGCCGGTCGATATATTCGACAATGTTTCCAGTTTCCATAAAAGGTCCTATAACAATCCGCAGTATGAAAGTCAACGTGTCAGCAGCAGGGCAACCGTTACGAGACCTTTGCAAAAGGCTCCCCTTTCTCCCAATTAGCGCTGAAAAGCGTCACTAAAGTGCCTGCGTCAGGCTGAAATTTAATCCGCCTGAAGTGGATTAACCCTCGACAGACTCCATGTATTCATACGGTTGCACGCAATGACGCTTTTCAGCGCTGAATTTTTGCCTTCCTTGAAAT
Organism: Desulfobacteraceae bacterium; assembly: GCA_030620375.1. Lineage (GTDB taxonomy): Bacteria > Desulfobacterota > Desulfobacteria > Desulfobacterales > UBA5616 > JAUXEW01. Next base: position 13,274 of record JAUXEW010000022.1, read on the forward strand.
GGATTAAAAAATGAACGTTTTTCAAAGGTCTCCGGATATAAAAATACTCAGCTATCAATTATCCATTCCAAGAGTCCGTTTGACCAAAAGCAAATTCTATTATAGGGTTCTTCTCCAATTTAGTTGGAGAAGAGGGTCCAAGGATTGAAGCCTCTGGGATCACACCTGCTCAATTGGAGACAACCCACTTATTTTGAATTAACACCAACTAATCGGGAGATGATCCTATTATAGTAAGTGTCCATCTGGAAATGATAGATTTTGGTTCAGGCCAAGACCGGTTTAAAACTCTCAGCAACAAGGTTCAGGGAATTTCTCTCCGTATGGCGTTTAAAATAACCCATGGCGAGCGTGCTGCGGTATAAATCTAATGAAATCCATACAGTTGATAAAGCCATATCTTCAAAGGAACCTTTCCCATATTATTTTTGGTATTACCGCATTGATCACGCTGGATATTTTCCTGTTGATCATTCCACGGATTATCAAAAAGGTGGTCGATGATTTAACCGGGTTTCAAATCAATTTCACCGGGCTTTTATCCTATGCCGGTTATATCATTGTCATATCGTTAATAATCGGCGCACTGCGATATATTTCCAGAAGATCTCTTTTTGGAACTTCCCGAAAAATCGAAGAAGGTTTAAGAAACAACCTGTTTGAGCATATTCAAACCCTTTCCTCATCCTATTTTGATCAGGTTAAAACCGGAGATTTGATGGCCCATGCCACAAATGATATCCAGCAAATTCGTATGGCAACGGGTATAGGATTGATCGCTCTCACAGATGCTATATTTTTGGGGACAGCGGCCATCGGGTTTATGGCTTACATAAACGTCAAGCTTACGGTACTGGTTCTTACCCCCATGCCCCTAATTGTTTTGGCGTCAAGGATTTTCAGCAGAAAAATGCACCGTCGATATCAACAGGTTCAAGGGGCGTTTTCTGATTTGACCGAGATCGTGAGAGAACGGTTTGCCGGAATTCGGACTATTAAGTCGTTTACCCGGGAAGCGGACGAAATTTTAAATATAAGCGACATGTCAAATGAATACATCAACCAGAATATGCGACTGGTTCGTGTGACCGGTTCGTTTTTCCCCATGATGCTTCTTTTTTCAAATTTGAGCTTGGCGATCGTTCTTTATGTAGGGGGCAGGCAAACCATTCTTTCCGTTATCACCCCGGGCGATTTTGTAGCGTTTATCAATTACATCGCCCTTTTAACCTGGCCTATGATGGCCATGGGCTGGGTAACCAGTTTGATTCAACGAGGCAAAGCCTCCCTCGACAGAATCCATACGATCCTTTTAACTACCCCTGAAATTAATGAAGCTGTTCATGCAAAGCCCCTTTTGAGTACCCGGGGAGAAATCGTTTTTGAGAAAATTTCTTTTACTTATATATCTAGAAGAGAAAATGCGCTAACCGATATCAGTTTGAAACTCAAACCGGGTCAAATATTAGGAATCGTGGGGGCACAAGGATCAGGGAAGACAACCTTGTTAAGCTTGATACCGCGATTGTATGACGTATCATCCGGGCGGGTACTTTTAGATGGTACCGATATTCGGGATTTTAAGATTAAAGATCTTCGCTCTCAAATTTCATATATGCCTCAAGAACCGATTTTATTTGCCGGTACGATCCGAGACAATATCACTTTTTATTCAAACGGATCTGATGAGACCGATTTGATTCAGTCCACGCATCGGGCAGCATTGTATGATACCATACAATCCTTTTCTCACGGCTTTGACACGGTAGTGGGGGAAAAAGGGGTTATTCTTTCCGGAGGTCAAAAACAGCGAATTGCGCTGGCTCGAGCCATAATGAACACGGCATCAATTTTAATCCTGGATGATCCAATCAGTCAGGTGGACAAAGAAACCGGAGACACGGTTATCCATTCCATCCGCTCTCTGGCAGAATCAAGAACGGTAATGATCGTTTCTCACAGGCTTGCCGCACTACAGTTCGCCGATAACATTATCGTTTTGGAAAATGGCTTTATAACGGCATCCGGTACCCACGAAGAGCTAATGGAACGTCATCCCTATTACGCAAAAACATTTTATATGCAAGAGATGGAAAAAGAATTTAATGAACGGTGACTTCGGATATTCAGAGGAAAAAGAGCTGGGCAATCCCTATGATTTTAAGCTGCTAAAACGGCTTTTCCCTTTTGCCAAGCCCTATAAACGGTTATTCTTTTATTCGATTTTTTTCGTCATTTTAATTACCCTGCTGGAACTGTCACTTCCCTATTTAACAAAGATTGCCATTGACCGATACATCGTCCCCCTGTCACAGCTCAAAACTGTCGAACCTCCGGTATCCGGTGAGTTTAATAAACCAATCAAAACTGTTCGGATAGACATCCGAGATCCTGAAGTTGCATCCATTGTGTCCCGGCATCAAGACCTGTTCATCCGGAATGATACCTTCGTCGACTTTCGTTATGACGATTATCTGAAACTCGATAAAAAAGAACGGGCCCTCATACACAAAAACGACCTTTCCGGTCTCCGTTTGATATCCGCCATCTTCATCGGGTTGATCTTGCTGAATTTTGGCTTTAATTTTGTTCAAATTTTGATCATGGAGTATACAGGCCAGAAAATTATGCATGATTTAAGGATTCGCCTTTACACGCATATTCAAAGCCTTTCCGTCTCGTTTTTTTCTAAAAATCCCGTCGGCCGACTTGTTACAAGGGTCACCAATGATGTCCAGAACATGCATGATCTGTTTACGTCAGTTGTTATGTTTGTATTTAAAGATATGTTTCTACTGTCGGGCATTTCGTTGGTTCTGTTGACTATACATTGGCAACTATCTCTGATATCTTTTATCGTTTTACCGGTCGTGCTGTATGTCTCCTTACGTTTTTCAAGGCAGGCCCGGGAAGCGTTCAGAATGCTTAGAATCAAGATCGCGGAAATCAATACCCGATTTTCCGAAACCATCTCCGGAATAAAGGTCATTCAACTTTTTTTGCGGGAAAAAAGTAACTTTTTAAACTTCAAAAGGCTCAACCATGAAAATTACCTTGCGGGAGTAAAGCAGGTCCACATCTTTGCCTTGTTTATGCCAATCATCGAATTGTTGGGAGCTGCGGCCCTGGTTATTGTGATTCTTTACGGTGGAAGAGGTGTTTTGCGTGATAGCATGAGCTTGGGTGAACTGGTCGCATTTATCACCTATATGAGAATGTTTTTTCGCCCAATGAGGGATATCACGGAAAAGTACAACATCATGCAAAATGCCATGGCATCGGCTGAAAGGATATTTCTAATTTTAGATACCGTGGAAAAAGACGGCGATGGCATTTCGTCAACCCCGTTGAAAATTCCAAACCGCAAATCATCCGCTCCGGAAAAGATAGGCGAGGTTGTATTTGATAACGTTTCGTTTGAATACAACCCCAAGGAAAATGTCCTTAAAAAAGTTTCCCTTACGGTACGATCCGGCGAATTCATTGCAGTGGTCGGGCCGACGGGTTCTGGGAAAACCACTTTGGTCAATCTATTGCTGAGATTTTATGATCCAACGGATGGACGGATTTCCATCAACGGCCGGGATATCACAACGATGAATATTGCCGGCTTAAGATCAAAAATCTCTCTGGTGATGCAGGACCCGTTTTTGTTCTCCAGTACGGTGGGAGATAACATCTCTTATGGGAGCCACAGCATGACAAAGGCGGAAATGGACCGCATCCTCAATGCATTGAATTTAAGGGAATTGGTTAACCGTTTGCCGGATGGTTTGGATACCGTCCTTACCGAAGGCGGAAGTTCAATTTCCAGTGGCGAACGGCAATTGGTGTCTATTGCAAGGGCTTTCGCCCGGAATCCGGATTTAATTATTCTTGACGAGGCTACGTCATATGTGGATTCAGAAACCGAACATAAGATTCAACAGGCGCTTTCTAAACTGATGGCGGACCGGACATCGATTGTGGTGGCGCATCGCCTGACCACGGCCAAAAAAGCCGACAGAATCGTCGTGCTCAACAAGGGGCGGATCATCGAAAACGGACCTCATGATCACTTGATGCAACAAAAAGGGTATTATTTCAGACTCCAGCAACTACAACATTAAAATTGATGAACTCATAAAAAGCCAAAGATTAGACGGGATTAATACAAATTTATTTTGGAAATGACACATAGTTCTTGCCAAATTAAAAACCTAATGTTAAACAAGATTTTTTTTGAACCATACGATGAGTGGAATACTATTTATCATATCATTATTAAAGGAGGAAAGGATAAATGCCTTACAATGCAGTAGAAATGGCTGACTGGCAGATTTCCGAAGCAGCCGAAAAGAACATGCCGACACCGGACGAGTGGAGAGAAAAGCTGGGGCTGGAAAAGAGTGAAGTGCTTCCCATGGGCCGCCTGGCCAAGCTCGACTTTTTAAAAATTATCAACCGGCTCAAGGACAAGCCTGATGGAAAATATATCGAAGTGACGGCCATTACACCTACCCCGCTGGGTGAAGGCAAGAGCACCACGTCCTGCGGCCTCATGGAAGGCCTCGGAAAGCGCGGCATAAACGTGGGCGGCGCCTTGCGCCAGCCTTCGGGCGGCCCTACTATGAACGTAAAGGGAACCGCGGCCGGCGGCGGAAACTCTCTGCTGATCCCCATGACGGAATTTTCCCTGGGTTTGACCGGCGACATCAACGACATCATGAATGCCCACAATCTGGCCATGGTGGCTATGACTGCCCGTATGCAGCATGAGCGCAACTACAACGATGAGCAGCTCCAGAGACTGACCGGAATGCGCCGGTTCAACATCGATCCCACCCGTATCGAACTCGGTTGGGTTATCGACTTTTGTGCACAGGCACTTAGAAATATCATTATCGGTATCGGCGGCCGAATGGACGGATTTATGATGCAGTCCAAGTTCGGTATTGCTGTGGGTTCAGAGCTTATGGCGATTCTTTCCGTAATCCGGGATCTCGCGGACTTAAGAAAACGCCTGGACGAAATCACTGTTGCATTCGATAAGAGCGGAAACCCTGTTACAACCGGGGATCTTGAAGTCGGCGGTGCAATGACCGCCTTCATGCGAAACACCATCAACCCCACTCTGATGTGCACTGCGGAGTACAACCCCTGCATGGTTCATGCCGGACCTTTCGCAAATATCGCCGTAGGACAGTCTTCCATCATCGCTGATCGCGTGGGATTGAAACTGTTCGATTACCATGTAACGGAAAGCGGGTTTGCTGCTGATATCGGTTTTGAAAAATTCTGGAATGTTAAATGTCGGTTCAGCGGTTTGAAGCCTCATGTGTCTGTTTTAACCAGCACTATTCGCGCGCTCAAGATGCATGGCGGTGGACCCAAGGTCGTAGCCGGTAAAGCGCTTTCCGATGAATACACCAAAGAGAATGTGGGCCTGGTGGAAAAAGGTTGCGAAAACATGGTCCACATGATCAATGTGATCCGTAAGGCCGGTATCAATCCGGTCGTTTGCATCAACCGGTTCTATACGGACACGGACGAAGAATGCGCCATAGTCCGGAAGGCAGCCGAAGCGGCCGGTGCTCGTTGTGCGGAATCCAAACACTGGGAACTGGGCGGTGAAGGCGCCCTGGAATTTGCAGATACCGTTATCGAGGCCTGTAACGAAGAAAATGATTTCCAATTCCTCTATCCGCTGGATATGAAGCTGCGGGATCGTGTTGAGAGAATCGCCAAAGAGGTGTATGGAGCAGACGGTGTTTCATGGTCTCCTGAAGCGGAAACAAAGGCCAAAATGCTTGAGAATGACCCCAAGTATGATGATTTTGCAACCATGATGGTTAAAACCCATCTGAGCTTAACCCATGATCCGGTTATTAAGGGTGTCCCCAAAGGGTGGACCCTGCCGATCCGAGACGTGCTGATCTACTCCGGCGCCAAGTTTTTGTGCCCCTGTGCCGGAACCATCAGCCTAATGCCGGGTACCAGCTCCAATCCGGCATTCAGAAGGATCGATGTTGACACAGAAACCGGAAAGGTAAGCGGATTATTTTAACCTTAATGGTGAATATGCTCAATCGCCGGGGCCCGATCCATCTTTTCGGGCCCCTTTTTATTTTTTTGGTTCTTCTCCAATTTAGTTGGAGAAGAGGGTCCAAGGATTCAAGGGGTCAAGGATTCAAGGGTTTGTTTTCTAAAGTCTTTATCAGCGTTTTTTACATTCTTTCGCTTTCTGCTATACTAAGAAATAGACACAACAGATATTCTTATCTGTGAAGTTAGACCGTATCTTTCTTCGCTTGGAAATTTTGCTGTTATTCTATATATTTCTAAACAGAGTTTGTATGACTTTTGCCAGACTTTCAACTCTTTGTAATTCTTTAGCATTGAGCGCTGAGGCTTCACTTCGTGTCACTCGAACCCTTGAATCCTTGACCCCTTGTACCCTCTGGGATCACACCTGCTAAATTGGAGATAACCCACTTATTTTGCACTAATTAACTACAACTAATCGGGAGATGATCCTTATTTTAGAGAATGCCAGTACTCAGCAATGCCGTAGCCTTCTCTTCCGTCTAATATAAA
>JAUXEW010000104.1 GCA_030620375.1 Desulfobacteraceae bacterium
AAAAACCGGTTTTAAAGTCAAAAGTATATGAATGGCTAACCTGTAGTCCCTGGCGAAAATGGGTCATTGCCTTTTCAAGTGCAAGACCCGTAGACGGTGGAGCGGGGGCCACATATGTTCTATTACGAAAAAAACCGGTTACCAAGCGGCACAAAAAAAAGGAAAGTCAGTTTAAACAAATACCCCTTGACATTTTTTAGGGTTTAATATTTATAACAGCGTCACACTCAACAGTGCAACAGGCTGGAGGCTTTATAGAGCCTCTATGGGTACCGAAAACCCGCTATTTTGTAATGCGGCAATTGACGATCGTGATATCCCCCATCCGATATATTACCGATGAGGGGATTTTTATTTTTTTTGTGTGACTAAAACTCAATAACTCTCAAGAAATACTGTATAGGCTGAGAAATAAGATGGCAAGCAACATAGAAAAAGTTAGAAACATCGGAATCAGCGCACATATTGACGCCGGTAAAACAACACTTACGGAAAGAATTCTCTTTTACACCCAGAGGATCCACACCATTCATGACGTCAAGGGCAAAGACGGTGTGGGGGCTACAATGGACTTCATGGAACTTGAAAAAGAACGCGGAATTACGATTGCGTCAGCCGCCACAAATATTGAATGGAAAAATTATGAGATTAACATTATCGACACACCGGGTCATGTTGATTTTACCATAGAAGTTGAACGTTCGTTAAGGGTACTGGATGGTGCCATTCTTGTATTGTGCGCCGTTGGTGGCGTTCAGTCCCAATCCATTACTGTTGACCATCAAATGGCCAGATATCATGTTCCCTGTTTAGCATTCGTTAACAAATGCGACCGTAGCGGAGCGAACCCATTGCGGGTCATTGACCAGCTTAAAGAAAAACTGGGACACAATGCCGTTGCCATGCAAATTCCTATCGGGCTCGAGGGAGATTTAACCGGTATAATCGATCTTGTCACCATGAAAGCCGTTTATTTTGACGGGGACCACGGTGAAATCATTGTGCAAAAAGAAATACCCGAATCGCTGATTTTAGAAGCAACGCAAATGCGGGAGCAACTCATTGATGCCGCAGCCATGTTCTCCGATGAATTAACCGAAGCCGCCCTTGAGGACAATGTTTCGGAAGAAATACTGATTTCCGGTGTGCGTAACGGTGCATTGAAGCGGGAATTAACGCCCGTATTTATGGGATCTGCCTATAAAAACAAGGGAATCCAACCGCTTTTGGATGCCGTCACAACATATTTGCCCTGCCCTGTTGAAATTAATAACCAGGCGCTGGACATGAGCAATCCCGATAGACTGGTGACGCTGACTAACCTGCCTGACGATCCTCTGGTGGCGCTCGCTTTTAAGCTTGAAGACGGGCAGTATGGTCAGCTCACTTATATACGGGTATATCAAGGTATTCTTTCCAGAGGTACGGTCGCCAAAAACGCGCGAAGCGGTAAAAAAGTAAAATTCGGCAGAGTTGTCCGTATGCATGCCGATCAGATGGAAGACATTGAAAATATTCCGGCAGGTCATATTGGAGCGTTATTCGGCATTGATTGTGCGTCAGGAGACACCTTTGTTACGCCGGGCATCAACCTGTCCATGACATCCATGTTCATACCGGACCCCGTTATTTCACTCGCCATCACTCCCCAAAATAACAAATCCCAAATCAACATGTCTAAGGCCCTGAGCCGTTTTACAAAAGAAGACCCTACGTTTAAAACCTATACAGACTTAGAAACCGGAGATACCATTATTTCGGGTATGGGTGAATTACACTTGGAAGTGTATGTTGAACGGATGCGACGGGAATACGATGCTGAAGTGAAAACCGGTAGGCCCCGTGTTGCTTATCGTGAAACCATTTCGAAACGGGAAGAGTTTGACTATACGCATAAAAAACAGACCGGTGGGGCAGGACAGTTTGGCCGCGTAACCGGTTATATGGAGCCGATAGCTACTGAAGAGTTTGTCTTTGAAAATCAAGTGAAAGGCGGTTCGATTCCGACCCAGTTCATTCCTTCCTGTGAAAAAGGATTTAAGAAATGTTTAGATAAAGGACCATGGATGGAGTTTCCGGTTTTTGGAGTGAAAATAGTTTTAATCGACGGTCGGTTTCATTCCGTTGATTCTTCGGACATGGCATTCCAGTCTGCCGCTCGAGGTGCGTTTTTGCAAGCCTATTTAAAAGCATCACCGGAAGTTCATGAACCGGTCATGAAAGTCGTTGTAGAAACCCCCACCGAATTCCAAGGGACCGTCATGGGTTCATTAAATCAGCGCCGGGGAATAATTGTCAGCGCCCAAGATGAAGGCACTTTTTCTATTATCGAATCACAGGTGCCTTTTTCTGAAATGTTCGGATATGCTACGGTATTAAGGTCACTGACGCAGGGTAAAGCGCAATTCACCATGGAGTTTTTTAACTATAAACAGGTGCCGCAACCCATTGCTGATGACCTGGCCAAAAATTTAAAAAAAGAACAAAAGTAAACACCCACCCGCATAGCGGGTGGCTTTCTTTTCCCGCAAAGCGGGAAAAAAGGTGGCGTTTTTGAAGTTTCCCGTTGCAAGCGGATGGGGCATTAAAAAAACATTATAAAAAAGAGGCGCTTACCCATGAAAAACCATAAATTTGTCATATTAAATCCATTCCGAAAAATGGGGAATGATACGGAAGATGTAATTCAAAAAGGGGAGATCGGCGCCGTTCTGGCACGGGCCGGAGTGGGTAAAACCGCCCTTTTGGTACAGCTGGCACTAAACGCCCTGTTAAGAAATAAAAACGTTTTACACATCAGTTTGAATGACCCTGTCACCAAAGTAAGTCTTTGGTATAAAGAAGTCTTTAACAACCTGGCAGAGCAAAACAAAGTCCAGGCGGCCAACCAAATTTTGGAATCCATACTCCCGCATCGATTTATTATGACATTCAAAGTTGAAGGGTTTAGCGTTCCTAAGTTGGAAGAAAGATTGACCGACCTCACTGAACAGAACATATTTTTACCTGACCTGGTAATTATTGACGGGCTTCCGTTTAACAAAGATGTCAGGAAATCGCTATCCAATTTAAAAGCACTGACCCAATCTCATTCAATGAGTGCTTGGTTTACGGTAACCACACACCGCCATGAAGAACCCGGAACTGATGAATTTCCGCCGCAGATACAGCCGATTGCAGACCTTTTTGAGGTTATTATCCAACTCAAACCGGAAGGAAAAACCATTCTTGTTTTCCCGCTGAAAGGTGGAAGCAGGGCTTTAAATCAACCACCGCTGATTTTTGACCCTTCCACCATGATGATGAAGGAAAACGGCTGAGCAGATGAATTGAAAATAATTATGAAAACCGTTGTCTCGCGTGATAAACGGGTTACTTAATCTCTAATACCAACCCGACAGGGCAATGGTCGGAGCCGGTGACAGTGGTATCGATAATCGCATCTTTTATCCAGCCTCTCTCAATAATATCCTGTGTAACAAAAAAATAATCGATCCGCCACCCGACGTTTTTAACCCTTGCGTTGAATCGATAGGACCACCACGAATATTTTACCGTATCCGGATAAAGATGCCTGAATGTGTCGACATATCCGTTTGAAACGATCTTATCCAACCAGTCCCGCTCAATTCTAAGAAATCCGGAGTTTTTTTCATTTGCCTTGGGATTTTTTAAATCAATCTCATTATGGGCGGTATTATAATCCCCGGCAATGATCACGCTTTTGCCTTGGTTTTTGTATTGATCGGCATATTCAAAAAAAGCTTCGTAAAAATCGAGTTTATAGCGAAGCCTTTCCTCGCTCTGCTGGCCATTTGGAAAATAGATGTTAAAAAAAATGAAGTCCCCAAATTCCATTTCAAGGATGCGCCCCTCTGCATCAAATTGCTTAATTCCAATACCGTAATTAACCTTTTCAGGTTTTTCCCGTGTATAGGCGGCCACACCGCTGTATCCTTTCTTAACCGCACAATGCGACCAGAACGATTCATAACCGGTTATCGTTTTCATTTCATCGGTGAGCTTTGACGCCTGAAGCCTTGTTTCCTGAACGACAAAAATATCAGCGTCCACATAATGCACGGTTTGCATAAAACCTTTCTTGAGAACTGCATTAATTCCGTTTACATTCCATGAAACCAACTTTAACTGTTTTTTCCCCATAACCAATAATCCCAACAGACTTGATAGGCGAGCACCCTATCTTGAGCGCGTAACGCCGATTTTAGGACATATATCACTAACAGGGCACTGGCTGCACAGCGGTGAAACCGGTTTGCAGATACTCTGCCCGAATGCAACAAGCAGTTCATTATATTTAATCCAATGTTTTGGGGGAAGCTTATCTCTTAAGGCAAACTCGGTCTTTTCCGGTGTTTTGGTGTCCACATAGCCGATTCGGTTACTGATTCGGTGCACATGCGTATCGACACATATCGCTCGTTTTTTAAACCCCTCGGTCAGGACAAGATTGGCTGTTTTACGTCCCACACCGGGCAGCTTTAATAACTCGTCAATACTATCCGGAACCGTTCCGTTATAATCGTCAATTATGATACGACTGATCGATATAAGCCGCCGGGCTTTGGTATGATAAAATCCGACGGGATAAATCAACTGCTCCAAAGTTTCTGCGTCAAGTTCCAATATTTCTTGCGGGGTTCTGGCAATTTCAAAAAGCCTTGATGCGGCGACGGAAGTGACTTGATCCTTGGTTCTTAAGGAAAGAAGGGTTGATACGAGTATTTCAAAAGGGGTGGCGCCCCTGTTGGCAATAAGCGTGACAATCGGCGCTTTTAATTTTTTATAACACTGTTTTAATATCTTTACAAAAAGATCAATATCAAGCTGTGTCAATTCAATAATCTCATGTGAAATGTATCAATAAAAAATCGGTTTCCGTTAAAAACAGTTGTCCTCCCCTGGACAAGTCAAAACCAGATAAGGACTTTAAAGGTATAGAATCCCGGCCCGGATAACCAGGCTTTGGTTTGCCCTTGGAAAGGATTTTTAGCTACAGGCGGCGTTGAAACACAGATCGAAAAATATGTCATTCTTTTGGATGGCAATCAATGCAACCGGTAGGCCCGGTTTCCGGCAGCGTTCCCTTTATTTCTTTTTTTGACATTTCAAGTTCTTCGTTTGCTTTCTTAATTCCTTTATGGCAACCAATGCATTGGGTGTGATAGGCGGTTTTATAATACCGGTAGGCGTCGCTCTTATCGGTCTTTAGGAGCGACGTCGGCGAATCGTGGCAATCTGAAGTCGTGCAATTTAAATCTTCCGTATCTCCTGTCCAGTCATGGTGGCATTGTTTACAATTATAATCAAAATGCAATGCATGGGGAAACGCCACCGGAGATCTTTTGAAATCAACCCCATCCGGTGGTGATATCGTTATCGTCCCGAGAGGAATACAAAGTTCTTCGTTTTCGACTTGCCCGGCTACAACCGTTTCCGCATTAAGACCCATCACCACGACACACAAAATTGCAACGAAAATTCTTTTCATCCTATCTATCCTCCTGCTAACATAACCATAAACCACCACCCGCATAGCGGGTGGCTATATTTTTCCAGTTTGACTCGTCTAACTATTGCCCATCCAGAAACGGCATCTTTTGGCCCAGAGCTGCGTTTTCGCTCTTTTGAAATCCTCAAAATAGCACGCTATTCCTGCAGTTTCAAAATCGCTCAGCCTTGCTTTGGACTAAAACCTACCATTTCTGGATGGACACTAACTACTTTGCTGATCTCAGAATGTCAAGAAAACTTCGATCTTCCCCTTATAGAATTTACCCGATCCAAAACCGGTGGATGAGAATAATTCAGAAATACGTATAAGGAATGCGGTGTCAAATTAGAAAGATTATGAACCGAAAGTTTTTTTAATGCGCTTGCCAATGCCTGAGAATCCCCCGTTGTTTTTACCGCAAACTGATCCGCCTGGAACTCGTTTTTCCGAGAATATATTTGAAACAGCATCCCGACGACAAAGTCTATGGGCGAATACAACATGCCAAAAAAAATCATACCGGCGTACACGGATGGTTGCTTCATATAAAACGCTTCGAACAGGGCCGGATAAGAGATACATAATGACAATAGAAAAAACATGATCCCCATCTGGGCAATACCGACCAGCATCATCTTTTGGATATGCCTCATTTTATAGTGCCCCATTTCATGGGCTAAAATGGCTAATAGCTCAGAGACAGTATGCTGGTCGATTAAGGTATCAAATAAAACAATCCGTCTGTATTTTCCAAATCCGGTAAAAAAGGCATTTGACTTTCCGGATCTTTTGGAACCATCCATAACATAAATATTTTTCAGAGGGAAATTAATAGAACGGGCATACGACATAATTGATGTTTTTAATTCCCCTTCCTCTAACGGGTCGAATTTATTAAAAAGGGGCATTATCCAGTTCGGTGCGACAAATTGTACCACCACCATAAAAAAGGCCGCGGTAATCCAACAGTACCACCAGGCATTGGCACCGGCAAACTCAAAGAATGCAAGTATTCCGGCTAAAAGGGGAACCCCCAGCACAATTGAAAGAGCAAGCACTTTCATGATGTCTTTTATAAAGGTTTGCCAGGTAGTTTTATTGAAACCAAATCTATCTTCGATCACAAACGTATCATAAATCTTTAAAGGAAGAAACAAAAGTGATCTCAACAAGATCAGTATGCCCATATAGATCAATCCCGTGAGAATTTCGCCTCTATTCAATCCGCGGATCCATTGGTCCAGAAACGGGAACCCTCTACCGAACCAAAATGCCAGAACTACCAGGAGACTAAATGTTGATGAAACCCATCCAAACCGTGTGTTAACCTTCAAGTAGTGTTGAGATTTCTGATATTGATGGTCATCATAAATCCCCGCAAACGCATCCGGAAGATTATTATTCAAAATCTTAAGGTTTAGAAAATCGGCCAAGACATGAATAAAATAATCAAAAATAATAAATACCAGTATAATAATAGCAATAAAATTCATGAAATATGGCGTTGACAGTTTTCTAACAGGCCCAATTTCTGCTTTACAAAAACAGCCTGATCTTTAACTTCTTAGGAGTTCATCAGGGTTAACCCAACCCTATTTTGAGTTTGTTCTGGTCCGTTATTACCTTGAATGTGTCTAAATTCTTTTTTGCTGCACCCGAAACCACCTGGCCTTTATAATCATAAGTTGATCCCATCAGGCTGCAACACTTAATCTGTTGCGTATCGGGCAATGGGTCTATCCTTCTACCGGCATGTGAACATTTATTCCTTATGGCATAATACTTTCCGTCGTTTCCGTGAAACACCATAATCCGTTCCGGAAGCCCCTTCCCTTCCAACCGAACGGCACCGCCTGATATAAGAAGTTCAGGGGTTATAGACAAGTCAATTTCCACGGCTTGGTCTGAAAATGTCCAACAGTCGTTATTTGCAGGCGGTTTGGTTTCACAAATACCGAAAATTTTTTTAAATATGCCCATGTCTTCCTCCATTGATGACGTTATGTGATGAACCGCTCAATATGAACCGGCACCCTTACCTTTTTAAATCGATAATTTAATTTAATCCATACCACAATGCAAGCATCATGTTTCCTAAATTATTAAGGAACTAAGTTTAAGTCTTGTTTCATATCATCAGAGGCTATTCGGAAAAAATGGTTACCATACCCTTTAAAATATATTGACATTCTTTATTACAAGTGTATATTTTTAAAGATTATATTTTGTTCCAATAAAAATGAACCACCCCGGATCAACCGGAAGGCAAAAGGGATTATACCTTTTCTCATAAGATGCTTCTAATGAAAGGAGAAAGAAAGGCATGAAAATTATCGAAGACGCCCTGAAAAGAGGTGCCAAGACCTTATCGGAAAACGAATCAAAACAGTTACTGGCTGAATACGGAATTCCTATTACTCAAGAAAAAGTCGTGACTACGGAGGCGGATGCAATCGCTGCCGCTGCTGAAATTGGCTATCCTGTCGTGCTTAAAGGCTCCGGAGATGAACTGAGCCATAAAACAGAACTGAATCTGATTGCTTTGGACCTGAGGAAAGAAGAGGAGGTTCGAGAGGCCTTTCAAAAATTAACGTCAAATCCTGATGTCTCGGTCAATGAAGTCCTCATTCAGCAAATGGTAAAAGGAGATCGGGAACTTGTTGTGGGACTGACCCGGGACGCCCAATTCGGTCCGTGTGTAATGTTCGGAATCGGTGGGATTTTTACGGAAATTCTAAAAGATACATCCTTTCGTGTTGCGCCGTTAAGCCAATGGGATGCCATGGACATGATGGGAGATATCCGCGGAAAAAAAATATTGGAGGCATTTCGCGGAAAACCTGCCGTAGATCGGGACATCCTGGCCGATATTCTTATCGCCGTCGGGCAGATCGGAATGGACCATGACAATGTCAAAGAGATTGATATCAATCCACTAAAATTAATCGACGGAAAACCCGTAGCCGTAGATGCTTTAGTGGTATTGGATAACGGATCTGAGTAAAGACAGCTCAGATATCCCATAATAGATAAATTCTTTTCTAATTTAGGACTTGCAGTCCTTTTTTATACCCTAACACATTTTTGCATTCTCGGTCTGACAGGGATAGGGAATCATATCTTCATCCGGAGACAATGATTCCCTCAGTATTTTTTTGTACCTTATATTTTAAGCTCGGTTCAAACGGCCTAAAAGGACCCCCCGATGGATATTGTTGAGGCACTACACGCCAGAAAAAGTATCAGAGAATTCAAACCGGATC
>JAUXEW010000193.1 GCA_030620375.1 Desulfobacteraceae bacterium
CTTGATGACGGCAAAGAAAAGCGGGGTATAAGCAGCCGGTTGATTATGTGCTTCTTGCGACATCTCAGTTCTGAGGCCGCTATGAATACTTTAAAACAGGCCATTCCCTATAAAAAGTTCATTATTGGCGTCGGCCTCGATTCTGCTGAGGTGGGTCATCCACCGAGAAAATTTCAGGGCGTGTTCGAGAGGGCTTTTGAGGAAGGATTTTTCACAGTTGCCCATGCCGGTGAGGAGGGGCCGCCGGAGTATATTTGGCAAGCCCTGGATTTGCTCAAGGTAAAACGAATAGATCATGGTGTCCGTTGTATCGAAGATCCCAAACTGGTGAAACGCATGGTTGCTGAACAAATTCCCCTGACGGTTTGCCCGTTATCAAATGTTAAGCTCCGAGTATTTGATCGAATGGCGAATCACAGTATCCTTGCCTTGTTAAAACAAGGTCTCAAGGTCACTGTCAATTCCGATGATCCGGCTTATTTTGGGGGTTATATGAATGATAATTATTTTGTTCTTCACAAAGACCTGGGCATGGATCGGGAACAGGCCATTAAACTTGCCCGGAACAGTTTTGAAGCGAGTTTTGTCGAAAAAGAGGAAAAACAAGCTTTTATTGACCGTTTGGAAAAGTATGTTAGGGCATCCGAATAAATGTTAAAAGCGCTGATAACGTCTTTAGAAAACAAACCCATGAATCCTTGGCCCCTCTTCTCCAACTAAATTGGAGAAGGACCTCATATAACACCTTCCGCTGTTTTTTTTACTTCTTTTCTTGTAAACATATACAGGACACAGGTTATAGCCGAACAGGCGGATGAAAAAATCCAGGCCCATGCATATGAACCGCCCACATCATAAATCCATCCGAAAATAACGGAACCGGTTCCACCGATGATGCCGATGGCGAAAATCATCAGGCTGAAGATTATTGCCAGGGCGTGCCGTCCAAAGATATCCCCTAAATAAGCCCCCCATGCCGGTCCGACAAGGCCGCCAAAAAAGCCCATCAATACGGCTGCAACTATAACCCCGATAAGTGAACTGATTTGAACGACAAAAAGAAATACCACGCTGTTTGCCGCAAAACCTGCACAGATAATCAGTTTTCTGCCGAAGCGATCAGACAAGGGGCCGCCGACCATTGCTCCCAGCATATTGGAAATGGCGGAAAGGAACACGGCCAGCTTGATATATCCCATGGCATCGGCCGCCGTCATATTAATCGCCCTGGCAATATCCACACCCCAATTGGCAATGTGGCCTATAACACCGATGGCGGGTATCGCACTGATGGCTCCCCCCATCAGAAGAAACCAAAAGGTCCGGGTTTTCAAAGCCTCACTCAGCGTCCAAATTTCTTCAATGTTTCCTGATTGGTTTTGATCGGATTCATTAACCTCTATTTCATTATTCGGATTAGATATCCCATCCGGTAAAAGTCCTACGGATTCGGGATCTTTTCGGATAATTATTCCCGCCAGTACGATAATTACAATGCCGCAGAAAAAACCAATATAAAGCCAGGCGTTTCGCCAACCATAAGACAATATCATGGTCGGAATACAAACGGCCATTATGGCCCCGCCCAAACCGGCCCCGACATTTGTGAACGCCAGAGCAAGCCCGGCCTTTTTTATAAACCATTTTCTTACCGTTCCCAGTATCGGCACCATAAAGCTTAACGCGACTCCGATTGCCAGAATTACCCCGTAGTACAGATAAAACTGCCAGACTCTTGTCATTGTCGAGGTAAGTGAAAGCCCGATGATGATAATCACGGCTCCCATACACATGATTACTCTGGCGCCGTATTTATCCACGAAATACCCCGCGACGATAACGGTAACGGCGTATACCCACATATGAAGCGTAAGTCCAAACCCAAGCGTTGCCCTTGTCCAGCCCAGGTCATCGAGCAATGTAGGGAAAAACATGGTAAAAGAAAACCTGCTAGCGCCGGAAAGAAGTGCGATAATAGAGCAGGCAAATACAATCCACCAGCCGTAGAAAATTCCACTTTTATTTGTGTGTTCCGTCTGATTCATGTTTCTCCTTTTATCTGTTTTGCAGGGAAAGTAAAGAATCCTGGCCCAGAGGACCAGGTTTTTTTTAAAACAATAAAACGCTGCGTGAGAATCTTATTTTCCTTTAAAAATCGGTTTTCTCTTCTCAATAAATGCTGTTGCCCCTTCTTTATGGTCATCCGTCTGAAAAAGCAGGGAAAGAGACTGGGTTATGTATTCTCCCAGTGAGTCAACATCATAACCAATCCCTCTTCGAACGGCTTCTTTTATCCTTCGAACGGCAAGGGAAGGGTTGCTTGCAATTTTTTCTGCCAGGGCTCTTGCCGTATCCATGAGTTCATCCTGAGCCACGACACGACTGACCAATCCAATCCTGAGAGCCTCTTGAGCATCGATGATGTCACCGGTATACAACAGCTCATAGGCTTTTGAGGGGCCTACGATCCGGGGCAGGCAAAGAATACCGCCGATATCCGGGATCAGCCCCCGCAGTACAAAAATTTCACCAAACCGCGCCGTTTCAGAAGCAACCCGGATGTCGCACATTAAAGCCAAATCCATACCCCAGCCCACGGCCGGGCCATTCACCGCGGCAATTACAGGTTTTACCATGCTCATTAACAGGGCGGCAGCAGGAGTGGGTTTTGCCCGTACCTGCAATTTTTCATATTCTTTTCGTTGCTGCTGCCTGTCGGAATCCAGCATGACCTGTTTGACATCGTCACCGGAACAGAAACCTTTGCCGGCACCGGTGATGATAACCACTCTGATATCATGATCGGTATCGGCCTCTGTTAACGCGGTTTCAAGCTCTTGATAGGTCTGCATCGTTAACGCATTTCTGGCTTCAGGACGGTTTAAGGTTAGGGTAGCGATGTTGTTTTCCTTTTCATAGATAAGGTCTTTAAACGCCATCATTTTTCTCCTTAATAGTGGTCCGTTAAACAATCGATTCGTATTATTGTTTTAAAAAAAAACGGTTTAAGAAAAAATAGGTAGAATTCCGAAGCGTTAGATCACTTCAAATGCCAAACTTTGACTTGTTTTTCCGGCTTGTGCGGGTTTGGCGAGTAGGATTACACGTATAGAAATCAATAGCATCTTTAGCCTTTGAATACAAATGAAAGAAAAAACAACCCATTCTTCTATTTATGATTGACAATTTAAACATTGTAATCCAAATATACCCTTTTGTATTTTGTTGAACCGAAATAGAGATCGTATTCCCTCCCGCCTTGCGAGACGGGGGACTTCAATTAAACCTGATATGCTAAAGAGCCTTAATAGAAACAGGAGCTGATTATGCCTTCTCGAGCGACACCGGATTTAAACAGATTGTTCTACCCAAAAACCATAGCAGTAGTGGGTGCTACTCCGAAAAGGGGATTCGTGTGGTCAAGTGGTAATGCTTATATTAACGGGTGTATAAAACAAAGTTACCGGGGTAAAATATTCCCGGTACACCCCAGTGCAAAAACCATTCTCGGATTTAAGTGTTATCGAAACGTTCGTAAAATTCCAGAGGAAATTGACCTGGTCATTTTTTGTGTTCCATTTTCGGCTGCTCTTGAAGTAATGGAAGACTGCGCGGAAAGAGGTGTAAAATTTGTTCACCTGCTTACCGCGGGTTTTAGTGAGACCGGCAGGGATGATTATGCCGATGTCGAAAAGCAGCTTGTTACCACGGCACGAAATGCCGGTATCAGAGTCGTCGGGCCAAATTGCATGGGGCTGTACTGTCCTGAAGGGGGGCTTGCCTGGAACGGTGACCTGCCGGATAAAATCGGAACTGTCGGGCTGTTTTCACAAAGTGGCCAATTGGCCAACATGATTGTGTATATGGGTATACCCCAAGACGTGTATTTTAACAAGGTGGTCAGCTTCGGAAACGCATGCGACTTACAAGCCCATGATTTTTTGAACTACATGGCTCAAGATCAAAAAACGCAGATTCTAAGCGCCTATATAGAAGGTGTGAAGTCTGGTAGGGAGTTTTTTGAAGCAGCTAAAAAAATTACAAGAGAAAAGCCGTTGGTCGTGTGGAAAGGCGGCCAGACCGAAGGCGGTTCCAGGGCAACGCAATCGCACACGGCCGCCATGGCCGGTTCGTTTCAGCTCTGGGAGTCCATGTGCCGGCAGGCGGGCATTATTTCCGTCAATTCCATTGCTGAAATGGTACATACCATTTCAGCCTTGAAACGGATGTCGACTCCCAAAAGCACTCGTGTAGCGATTCTCGGGGGGGCAGGTGGCGGTAGTGTGACAATGACGGACATAGCAGAAAAGGAGGGGCTCAGTGTCCCTCATCTGTCGGATAATACGATACAGCGCATTGAGGAATTTATACCGTTACAGGGGAGCAGTGCGAAAAATCCGCTTGACATTTTACCCCACTTAAGAAGCAAAGAAACTTTTGAAAATTTGATGGCATTATTGAAGGAAGACAGTAAAATCGATGCGCTTATTTTCGCTTTAAATCTTGTTTGGACTTACCGGGAAATGGGGCGGATTGGAGTGAATATGTACCTCCGGATGATGGTCAAATCCAAAGAGTGGTTGGAAAAACCGATGTTTTTGGTATTGGAGACACTTCAGAATGTAGAAATGGTCTCATTATATCAAGAAGGGGAAGAATGGCTGGTTAAACATGGTGTGGCAACCTTTCCCTCATTTGAAATCGCTGCCCGTATTTTAAAGTATTTGAAACAGTATAACGATTTTTTAAATAATGACTGACCGAAAACTGCCGATTTTCGTAATTTTCGCCCGCCTTATCCCATTTTTTTTATGATGGCGTTAAGGATATCTTTTTGATACTGGGTCAGGTTCTTAAACTTTATTCCAAAACCGTCTTTTTCAACACGGACAATCTCACCCGCGAATTTAAAAGGAATCTGCTCTTCAGACAGGGAAAAGCTTTGAGTGATTTCATCTCCGATTTCAAATGTGTGGTTGGTCTGAACGTACACGCCGCCTTCACCGATGTCTTTAACAAAATTTTGATAGGCACGATCTTTGACAACATAATCTGTTGTAATGAGGCATTCTTTTCTCGGAAAAATTCTTTTGCCGAGAATTAGTTCTTCCATCTGCCCAACAAGGTTTTGCTGCTCATTTTCCGGCATATCAACAATGAGTTTATACAGCAGTGAAGGTAAGTGGTCAGCGGCCAGTCGCTGTAACAGTCCCATTTGTTTATCTTTCGGCATTGAATCGACCAGCTCAAAGAGATGGGAGATGATTTCATATTTTTTTAATTTTTGATCGGATTCAGTCATAAATAGACCTTTTTAATCACGATGCATTTATGGACTTACTTAAATCCTGAAACTTTGAGTTTGCCAGTTCAGTGGTTTGCTCTCAATTGAAATGACCGTAATGAAATCATAGCATATGTTAGCATCATTGGTCAAATTTTTTAATAAACTACCACCCGCATAGCGGGTGGCTTTCTTTTCCCGCAAAGCGGGAAAAAGGGGGCACGCCA
>JAUXEW010000180.1 GCA_030620375.1 Desulfobacteraceae bacterium
CCGGAATTTTGTGGAATTTTGCTTGAATTTGTGTTTTACTGGATTTCACTTGCGGTGGCCTCCTGAGTTTGGTTTGGATTACTTCTTCAAAATCCATTAAACCACTATTCTCGGGGCTCCGCAAGTATTTTATTCCAAAAGTATCCATTTTTTATGCAACTGGAGGGTGAAGACTGGAAGTGCCTGCAAACGGCACAGAACTGGTTACATAGCACCATCTTTCCTTATCCAAATCAAAACCAACGGGAAAAGCGGTTACGCTCTTGCATGTCTTTCCGTCCGCGAATTCGATCTTAATATCGGTCTGGGAAACACCGCTCAGCCACACCACAATAGAATTTTTTTTGATGTAGGCTGACGCGGGATCAATAAACAGGCCGGCAAGTTTCTCTTCACCGACGGAATGAATCTTTATCAGCTTATCATCCTGGGCACTCACGACGCCCTGGCTTCCAAGGACCAGTCCAAACGCAATAACCAAAACAGCACCTATTAGTATAAATTTGCCTGTTCTCACCATTTTTTCCTCCTTAATAATTTACGGTTTATATTAGTGATGAAGTTGCATTTTTAATCAATACACAAAAAATTACGTTAAGTCAAAAAAAATAGATAAAACATTTAAATCATGACGAAGCCGTCTCGAGTGCCTTTCGATAGGCGGAATATTTGGGATTGTCAATAGACAACCGTCCCATAGCGGTCTTTTTCAGATGATCGGCAAAGGCGGGATCTTTATTGTCAATATTTCCGTCTCTAAGCTTATGGCATAATTCTTTGGTTAACTCGTTTAATGTGCCCTCATGATTCAGTAACCGACACAACCTCTCGTGCTCTTGAGCTTCAAGACCCGGCCCCAGTTCAATTTCCCTTTCAACGATTTTCAATACGTTTATTGCCACCCGGGTATGAAAGGCTGTATGCTTATCCACGGCAGGAGATATCTTTGTTTCAAGAAATTCTCGAACCGCTTCAACCAGTTCTTTCATGGTGGGCCTGTCTGTAAACATTATCTCCCTCCTTTTACTGGGTTAACCGGTAATGCCCGGGTAAAACGCCATCTGTGAGATTAAAAACCATTTTAAATCATAAAGCGTTGTTAATACGGAACCACTTGTCCGGCTGTTTTTTTATCAACCTTTTTTATTTAAATCAGCAAATCTATCAAATCTAATTCGGTTTCTGAAACACGGCGACCGATAGCGGCGAGTTCGACTGATCTCACGGTACCACTCAGATGTGTAAATGCCTGGATCAGACAGATGAATCCCCATTTCAAAGTTCCGAAAACTTCCCAGTAATGAACCCTTTCCGGATCGACCGATCCGCCGGCAGCCTCATATCCGGCAAATAAATCCTCACGCTCCCCAAACCCGCCGACCGGTTTATCAATATTTCCAAACCGCCATGAATTGACGGAAATCCATCCAAGGTCTTCCATGGGGTCCCCCATATGAGCCATCTCCCAGTCCAGGATGGCCCGAATCCCTTCCGGTCCTACTATGAGATT
Source organism: Desulfobacteraceae bacterium (assembly GCA_030620375.1). Taxonomy (GTDB): domain Bacteria; phylum Desulfobacterota; class Desulfobacteria; order Desulfobacterales; family UBA5616; genus JAUXEW01. Next base: position 1,511 of record JAUXEW010000180.1, read on the forward strand.
GCCGTTTCGAAAATCCGAATGAACCAGACAGGGTGTTGGATCTTCCGGCATGCGTTCCTTTAACCAGTGAAATGCAAAATCAAACATCGGGTGATTTTCTCCAAAGGCGTTATAACCGGATTGAAGTTGCTCCAATTGCTGTGAATTTTTTAATGCCGCCAGTTTTGGAAGAATATTAGTATCCACGGAATGAATCCGATAAAGTATCTCACCACATTGCCGTGCCATTTGCTCACGGGCCTGAGCATATTCATCATCCCGAAGGATTTTTCGCGGAATCGTTTCGCCGGCAATCCGTTGCATAACATAACCCCGTCCAATGCCGTCCTCCTCATCAAGGATAAAATACACTTTGGGAACCGGCACCCCATTTTCAATGGTAACCAGTTGGATTTTAGCTTCTGTCTCTTTGCTTGGATAGAGGGGGCTGCTTTGCGAGCTTCGAGCCAGTCGCAGTATCAATTCGTGCCGTTTATCGTCAATTACCGCGTCAAACCACCAGCTTTCAGCAACGGCACCACCCGACAATCGGTGAAGGCCTTCAATTTTTACCGGACGACCAAAATGCCGGGAGGCTATCTCAGTCAATTCTTCGCTAAATTTTTCTGCCGGTGCCGCCATTAAGACGCCTCCCTTCCCACCGCTCTGCCGTCAACAATCTGATCCAGATATTCCGACATACCGTATCCTACCATACCGTCACACCGGTATTCGGTCATCCCTTCGGTGATTCTTGTATTAAGAAGTTCTCCATCCGGGGCTTTCCGACGGTTTCGAAGGGGAATTAAGGACAGAATTTTCGCATCAATATTGTATTCTCGTTCCGCTGTTTTTGCCCAGATCTTAAACTCTTTCTGGTAGTCATTTTCATCCCAAACCGTATCAACCCTGGCATCTTCAATCATCACATATTCATTATCCCGCAGCACCATACCGCCGACACGCTGCTGTCCACCGGCCTGGGTCACAATAGAGACCATCATGGCAAAATCTTTACCAAAGTTCATGGGCAACCAGCGGTACCAGTAAATATTTTGCCAGTATCGCGGACCCCATGAATGGTCCCGCAATCCAAAACCGTCTATTTTATAGTCATATTTCCCGACGCGAATCATTCCTTTTCCGCCGATGTGTTGTTCATAATGCCCCCTGGCAAACGCTTCTTCTGCTTTTTGCTTAATCGGTGTACCGTCTTCATTGACCGGTTCGCCTCCAAACATGGGTGCAACCCCGTAATAATCGATGTCTACCTGACAATCGACAATCGGGTTTTCCGTAAACGCTTTTTTAGGATGGGACATGTCATGGGGATTTTTCAACAGGCAAACCTTTCCGTCATAGGTTACCTTCAATTGTTTAAACGGTTCTATAACTTCAAATTTCATGCCGGCGGCATCAAAAGCATCATTGTTTGAAATCTCGGGACGCCCATACATAAACCCCACGCTGCCGTCCGTCAAATAAACACAGCAAGACATTTCAGCATATCCCTCATTGGCCCGATTTCCGATCCGAAACCAACCCCCAAATGGTTTATCCGAAGCATCAAAGATATTAAAATACATACTTTCGTTAAAGTTTTTCGATTCTTCCAACGGATGCATATACTCGTCTTCGGGGTCCAAACGAATCTTGATTCCTTTTTTAGAAATTTCCATTTTGTCACCTTTTTTTACGATTATGTTAAATTAATTTTTCATCGGTGGAAGTACAACAGATTGAATAAATTCACAGATAAATTGTGCATATTGATCGACCGAAATCTTTCTTCTTCTATATTTCCATCGTTTTAAATACCAATCCTGTAACACGGCCTTAAGCAGACTAGCGGTAAGCTCATGGTTGTGTTCAGCAAACACGTTGGTTGTACGGCCCTCTAAAAGAATGTTGGAAAATATTTTTTCAGATGCCAGTTCGCCGGCCATGGCTTTTTCCTGGTTGGCACGCGACATATTCTTGGTTTCCATATAGGCAAAATAAAACCATGGCTGCATGGCTTCGCTTAAATATAGATGTGTTTGGATTGCCGTGTTCAGCTTGGTTTTTGAGTCCATGTCCGTTTTGATCCGGTCCTCGAATATTCGGCGCATAATGTTGCCATGTTGGTGTTGGAGCATCTCAAGAAGTTCTTCTTTACTCGAAAAATAGGCATAGAGCGCCCCCATGCTCAAACCACTCTCTTTACTTAAATTTCGCATACTCATTGCCTGAAACCCTTTTCGATTACTGATCTTCAAGGTTGCCTCAAATATTTTTTCCAGGTTTCTGACAACGGTATGCTCTTTTTTAACCCTTATGGTATCCCGGTTTTCCACCAGGATTTCATGGTAAATATCATTCTTATAGGTATTAAATATTTTCCTAAATTCAGCGTAGTTCATGAGTATAGACGCATTTCTTATGCGGGTTTACAAATAATCTCTTAATATTCGCCGCGCAACAGCAGCCTTATGGGCTTCGTCCGGACCGTCGTATATCCTGGAGGCGCGTTCCGTTCGATAATAAAAGGAAAGAATCGTATCATCAGTCATTCCCAAAGCCCCGTGAACCTGTATTGCCCGATCAATCACCTTCATCATGACATTGGCCACATAATATTTTATGAAGGCAATCTCTTTTCGGGTCTCCTTAACGCCTACATTTTGAATCATCCAGGCCGCATGGAGGACCATTAATTTAGACGCATGAATTTCCGAGGCGCATTCCGCTATCCACATTTGAATGATCTGTTTTGACGCAAGGACCTCTCCCGGCGCAATAGGACGTTCTGCGGCTCGCTTGCACATCATGTCCAGGCATCGTTTAGAGATGCCGACCCATCGCATACAATGATGAATTCTGCCCGGCCCCAATCTTTTCTGTGCAATAACAAAGCCATCTCCTTCCGGCCCAAGCACGTTTGCCCGAGGCACCCGGCATGACTGATAAAGGATTTCCGCATGAGTTCCATACCCTTTGCCGGCATGACCCATCATCGAAACATTGCGAACAATATTAAACCCCGGTGTATCTGTTGGAACTATAATCATACTGGCCTGCTTGTGCGGCGCCTCATCCGGATTGGTAACGGCCATTAAAATGGCGAAGGCGGCACCGTCTGCCGCAGATGTAAACCATTTATGGCCATTTATGACATAGTCATCACCGTCTTTTACCGCTGTGGTGTCCATCATCACCGGATTAGATCCCGGCAGATCCACTTCCGTCATGGAAAAGCAACTGCGAATTTTTCCCGCAACAAGCGGAACGAGAAATTTTTCTTTCTGCTCAGGCGTTGCATATTCATGTAGAATTTCAATATTCCCGGCATCCGGTGCCTGACATCCAAAAACAAACAATCCCAACGGTGTTCGTGCAATGGCCTCAAAAACGAGCGCACTATCCATCAGTTTAAGTCCCATGCCGCCGATATCTTTTGGATGAAGCGGCGCCCACAGCTCCATATCCCTGACCATTTGTTGTTTTTCTCTTAACGCATCTTCCATTCCTTCCGATCCGTTTGACAGGTATTCAGCTTCCAAAGGAATCAGCTCCTTATCAACAAACTCGTTCATCATATCCAACATGATTTGTGTTTTTTCTGATACTGTAAAATCCATATGCCCCCCTTTTATTCGTTAAACATAGGTTAACAATTCGTGATTATCCAAGTTTTTAAGATGAACAACGGAATTATCAAGTTTTAATTCCAACCGGTTGCCATCAACATAAAATACAGTTATCGATGTATTATAAAAGTACCATAGCAGATCAATAACCTTGGTATCCGGAAGTCCACAGGCCATTTGCATGGCTATTGATAAAACACCGCCGGAAGTCACAACGGCTACTTTTTTGTATGCGTGACTTTCATTTATAATCGTTTGAATACCGGATTTAACTCTATTCTTAAATGTCTGAAAATTCTCCGATTTGAATCCGTCGGAGTTTTTAGAAAGACTCCACTGCACTATCTTTACGAATAACTTTTGGAAAGACTGGTAATCCACCAGTGCTCTTTCCAGGTCTACCGAAATGGAAGGGTCGTCCTGGATGATATCGTTCTTGCAATTTTTAAGAAGATTGAAAACATCAAATTCGTCAAGCTCCGGAAAAATCTTAAGATAGGTTCCAACATCGTTATCTTTAAATCGATTCATGACAATCTTTGCTGTGTCAATTTGTCTTTGCTTTGATCCGCTGAAAATGACCGGAAAATAGGCTTCCATATCGATTAAATAATCCGCCAGAATTTGTGCCTGCTGTTTACCCAATTCGGAAAGCCGGTCGTAATCCCGGGTCCCAAAAGAGGCTTGGCCGTGTCGAATAAAATAAATGTCGGTCATTGAAATGTTACCCACTTTCTTATTTTTAAGAAATTGGAGCTCCCCGCTGCAAGCATCGGGGTATTAAAAAAAACATAGTAAAGAACGAGATCATAGGCTAGGCCGGAATATTTCGATAAAAAATCCAGAAGTCAGAATCCAGAA
>JAUXEW010000184.1 GCA_030620375.1 Desulfobacteraceae bacterium
GGTTCAATCCTGGCATTATATAGTCGCAGGCTGTTGGATACTACCGATATACTGGAAAAGGCCATGGCAAATGCTGCAAGTATGGGATGGAGTTCCCTTAAAAAGCCGGGAAAAAGGCTAAAGGGGTATAATACTCCTGCTGCAACCGGTATCAAAATAATGTTATAGAAAAATGCCCAAAACAGGTTCTGCTTAACGGTATTCATTGTGGCCCGGCTCAACCGAATCGCCATGGACACCCCGGTCAAATCCCCTCGGGAAAGAATAACATCTCCTGATTCAATAGCCACGTCGGTCCCGGTTCCGATGGCAAACCCGACGTCCGCCTGAGCTAACGCCGGCGCATCATTGATACCGTCACCCACCATGCCCACGCATCTGCCTGTGGATTGAAGCGCTTTGATTTTCAAGGATTTTTCTTCAGGTAAAACTTCGGCAACGGTCTCATCGATTTCAATCTCGGCGGCGATAGCCTCCGCGGCCTGGCGATTATCCCCGGTCAGCATCACCACACGAAGATGTTGATCATGAAGCTGATCCACAGCCTGTTTTGATTCCGGCTTTAACTTATCGGATACGGAAATCAGCCCGCAAACACCCTTTTCCTGAACAACAACCATAACCGTCTGCCCTTGAGATTGAAGACTGGATATTTTTTCTTCCGCATCAGACAAATCAATGCCCAGAGATCGAATCCATTCAGGCTTGCCCACCTTTACGGATTGACGGTTCAGTATGGCCTCAACCCCAAGTCCGCTTAAGGCTTTAAAATCTTCCGGTTCAATCAAATCAAGTTCCTTTTGCCCGGCTTCATTCACTATCGCCTTGCCAACCGGGTGCTCGGATCCTTTTTCAACTGACGCCCCAAGCGCCAACACCTGGTCTTCGGTGCGGCAACTATGACTCAACGGAATAACATCCACGACAGCCGGTTTTCCGAGGGTGATGGTTCCCGTCTTATCCAATACAATGGTATCCAGCCGGGTCGCCGTTTCAAGGGCCTCGCTGTTTTTGAACAGTATCCCTTTTTCAGCCCCTTTTCCGGTCCCGGCCATTATGGCCGTTGGGGTTGCAAGTCCCAGGGCACACGGGCAGGCGATGACCAGAACTGCAACCAGCCGAATCATGGCAGGAACAAATTCCCCATAAATTCCATACCATATGACAAAAGTAGCCAGGGCGATACCGATCACAGACGGAACAAATATTGCCGCTACGCTGTCGGCCAGAGCCTGGATCGGCGCTTTGCTTCCCTGGGCCTCTTGGACCAGGCGAATGATCTGTGCCAGTGCGGTTGCTTTCCCTACATGAGTGGCAGTAAACTTTAAAAGGCCGTCTGTGTTGATGGTTCCGCCGACCACTCGATCGCCCACTGTTTTATCCAACGGCAGGGGCTCTCCGGTCAACATGGACTCATCCACTGCGGATATTCCCTCAACAACAACGCCGTCCACCGGAATCCGTTCACCCGGCCTTACCAGCAGCAAGTCTCCGACGGTTACACGGGTTAAGGAAATTTCCTTTTCCTCCCCGTCTTGAATGATATGGGCCGTTTTGGGCCGAAGCCCCATAAGTTTTCGGATGGCGCCGCCGGTTTTTCCTTTGGTGCGGGATTCCAGCATCTTTCCCAGCTTAATCAGCGTAATGATGACCGCTGATGTTTCAAAATAGACGTGAGTTCCTAATATGGGAAAGAGAATCAATGCAACAGAATAAACGTAAGCTGTTGAGGATCCCATAGCTACCAGAACATCCATGTTGGCGGTCTTGTTCCTTAAGCTCTTAAATCCGCCGACATAATAATCCCATCCGGTGTAAAACTGAACCGGAGTGGCAAGGGCCCAGAAAAGCCAGTTCACCCAGGGGGAATGGCTCCATACTCCGATCAGGTTAAAGTCCCGGCCCATACTCAATACAAAAAGCGGCAAGGCAAATGTGACGCCGATGATAAATTTGCGGGTCTGGTCGGCAATTTCAGCTTTACGGGCCGCGGTTTCCGCATCTTCGGTGTCCTCGGTTTCATCCGGCAAGATGACATCGTAACCGGCTTTTTGAATGACGGACCGGATGTCCTGGACTGTTGTAACGGACGGGAGGTATTCAATTGATACCCGTTCGCTAGCAAAATTCACGGCAGCATCAACAATACCCGGGGCTTTTTTAAGAAGCGCCCGCTCAATGTTCATGGCGCAATTGGCGCAGGTCATCCCGATAACCGGCAGTTCAATCCGGGTGGTCGGCACGCCGTAGCCCAGTTTTAGAATCTTTTGGATAATGTTCCGAATATCGATATTCGTCGAATCAAAGCTGACGTCCACCTGTTCACCGGCAAAATTGGCATTGACCTGATCTATTCCGTTTAGTTTTTTTACGCCTCGCTCAATGTTCATGGCGCAGTTGGCGCAGGTCATCCCGGTAACCGGAAAAACGATTTTTTGTTCCGTCATAACAGCACCGCCGAATTGATCTGAAGTTTAGGCTGCGGAATAGTTGATCTCGTCCAGGACGTCTTTGATTTTTTCCAGGGTAGCCGGAGCCTCCCACTGAACGACGATCTTTTTGGTTCCCGCATTGCCATCAACACGAAAAACGCCTTCCAGCTCACCCAACTCATTTTTTATCGTCATGACACAATGGTCACAGGTAATATTCGGTATGTTCAGGGTCTTTTCTTCCATTTTAACTCCTGCCTCATATACAGTTAAATTTTTCCGGACCTGCCGTCTTCACAAGGTTCGTCATTTTCGCTGAATCTTGAATGTTCAGCCGTATCCGATGTCAAACACACGGGAAGCGCTTCATCCATAGACCGGCTGCAGCAATCAGGAACTGTTTCGCTCTCCGTTTCCAGCTCAACTGTTTTCCCACACTCCCTGCACTTATACAGTCTTCTTTCATCCATGGTAACCTCCCGGTAAAAATATGCAAATAGTGTTGCTTATAAGTTTCGCATAATATAAAGGATAAACACATTATTATCAACACTGAATGATCTTTTTTAAAAAATCGACAAACAGCGCCTTGAGCCTTGAGTCTTGCACATTCCCCGCAGCAAGCTGCAGGGCAAACCTGCTATTGCGGGTGGAAGGGTTGTATTATGGCGATTGATATTACGATAGTGATCGGCGGGCAAGCCGGTCAAGGAATCCTGACCGTCGGCGAGTTGATTACGCTGGCCGGCCAAAAATCCGGCTTTTATATTTTTGCAAATAATGAATTTGAATCGCGAATCAGAGGCGGCCATAGTTTTTATCAAATCCGAATCAGCGACCACCCGGTTGAAGCCCCGGACAGCAATGTACACCTCCTTGTGGCATTAAACCCGGAAACATTCCATATTCATAAAACCAAACTAACTTCCGGCGGGATCGTATTGACGGAAGATGCGGTAAATTCCGCTACAGAACAAATCCTTAAGGTTCCTTTTAACGACCTGGCTGAAAAAACCGGGAGCAAAATCACCGCAAACGCCGTTGCGGCCGGTGCATGCCTTTCCCTTTTAGGAGCGCCCCTGGAACGATTTAAAGAGATTATTACCGAACAATTCCATGAAAAGGGAACCGAAATTCTCAATAAAAACCTAATGGCCGCAGAATTGGGTTATCAGGCGGTGAAAACGGAATCATTTAAATGGTCCTTTAAATGGAATCCAGATCCGCCGAAAGGCGTTTTGATTGACGGGGCAAAGGCCATTGCCTTAGGGGCTATCGCCGGAGACTGCCGAATGGCAGCGTTTTACCCCATGTCACCTGCAACCGGCATCCTGGTTCACTTGACTTCTTTTTCGGATGATTTCCCGTTGGTCGTTGAACAGGCCGAAGACGAAATTGCCGCCATTAATATGGCCATTGGCGCATCGTTCGCCGGCGTACGGTCCTTCACCGCTACTTCCGGCGGCGGATTTTGCCTCATGACCGAGGGACTCGGACTCGCCGGCATTACTGAAACCCCCATCGTAATTGTGGATGCTCAACGACCCGGTCCGGCAACCGGTCTTCCCACACGGACGGCCCAGGGGGATCTTTTATTCTCCATTCACGCTGCCCAAGACGAGTTCCCCAGATTTGTTTTTGCACCGTCAACACCTGTGGAAGCCTATGAAACAACGGCAAGGGCCTTTAATTTAGCGGATAAATACCAGGTCCCGGCGATCATCCTGGTTGATAAATACTTCACCGATTCTTTGTTTACAACCACCCGGCCGTTTCAAGCCCCGGATGTCATCCAAAACTTCACTGCGACGGATGAAGATATAGCAGATCCCAAAGCCTATCAAAGATATCTTCTCACCGATTCGGGAGTCTCTCCGCGCGCCTTGCCCTGTGTGGGACAATCACTGGTCGTCGTGTCCGGAAACGAGCACCGGGAAGACGGTCATATCAGTGAGGCCGTGACAGACAGAATCAGCATGGTAGACAAACGAAATGCAAAGACACACAGCATGATAAAAGAGATGAACCCGCCAAAAGCCTATAACGGTGAGTCAGAACTGCTTCTCGTGGGATGGGGGTCTACTCAGGGAGCAATTAAAGAAAGCATAGACCTTTTAAGATCCCAAGGGGTGGATATCGGCTGCCTGATCTTTACGGATTTGTGGCCGTTTCCATACGACACATCTTACCCTGCCCTGAGCAAAGCAAAACGGTTTTTTATGGTGGAGCAAAACCGTTCATCACAGCTGGGTTCCCTGATCAGAGAACAAACCGGTTTAACAGCTTCCGGGTCAGTGCTGAAATATGACGGCAGGCCATTTTATCCGTCTGAAATTGTGGAAGCCATAACCCGGATAAACCGGAAGCGTTAAAAGTGAATTAAAATCCGAATCTCACGCAGAGATTGCAAAAAATAGCCATTTACGGATCTATACGAGGCAATGAAATGGTTGATCTCAAGGACTATAAATCACTATATGAAAACAAATGGTGCCCGGGTTGCGGAAATTTCGGCATACTGGCGGCGTTAAAAGATGCGTTGGTCAAAATGGATATCCCGCCCCAAAATCTGTTGGTAATATCCGGCATCGGCCAAGCCGGGAAAACACCTCATTTTTTAAACTGCAATATGTTCCACGGGCTGCATGGTCGCGCGCTTCCGGTTGCTACCGGCGCCAAAATCGCTAATCACGGGTTAACCGTTGTCGTCAATTCCGGTGACGGGGATTGCTACGGCGAGGGCGGAAACCATTTTTTGCATGCCATCCGCCGGAATGTGGATATCACCCTGTTGGTACACGATAACCGGATCTATGGTCTGACCAAAGGGCAAGCATCACCGACCTCTGATCTGGGTACGGTCACGAAAATCCAGCCTCACGGCGTTATCAGCCAGCCTTTTAACCCGCTGGCCGTGGCATTATCGCTCGGCGCCGGATTTGTGGCCCGCGCCTTTTCAGGAAAGATCGATCATTTAAGCCAATTGATCCAGGAAGGCATAAAGTTTAAAGGGTTCAGCCTGATCGATATTCTTCAGCCTTGTGTTTCTTTCAACTTTGTGAATACGCACGATTGGTATAACCAGCGCGTCTATGATCTGAATCAAGCCGGGTCTGTCCCCGATAATATTGATGAGGCCATGAAATATGCCACGCAATGGGGAGAAAAAATTCCGATCGGCATTATTTATAAAAAAGAAAAGCCGACGTTTACGGACAGAATCGACGTGTTGCGTCAGGGCCCTCTAAATTCAAGAGTATACGATTCCAAAAGGCTTAAAACCCTGCTTTCTAAACTTTAACGGTGTCCCTCTGAACTACCCTTCAGCCATAACCACGTATAGCGGAACCCCGTCCTGGACAAATTTTGCCTCGCAAGGAAAGCAGCTGCAATCATTCACCGTTATTCCATTTACTGCTGATACGGTTACGTTTTCCCGCCCAGCTTTCTTGTAGACGTCTGCTTTTTCTTCAGCAGCA